>CAIWXH010000476.1 GCA_903916565.1 uncultured Oscillochloris sp.
CTCCTACTACACCGCCGACGGCCAAGAGGTGGTGGTGTACTGCCCCGAGTCGCGCAGCGCCCAGGCGACCCAGGAGCCGATGCGCCACACCCTTGGCGAGCAGGCGAAGAAGGCGACGGCGTCGGCAGCCGTGCCGGTGGCGGCAGCCGTGCCGGTGGCAACGCCCATCGCGCCGCCCCCGGTGTCCACGTTGGCCCCTCCTCCGGCAGTGCCGGTCGCGCCAACAACGGTGCCCGCGCCAGCGCCGACGCCGGTCGCCGTGCCCCCTGCCGCCTCGGTACCACCCCTGGCGCGTGCGCCGGAGCTACGGGAGCAGCACTACACGATTTATTACGACGCCACGGGCTACAGCTACGAGGCGATCTGCGGCCCCTATCTGCGCGGGGCCACCACCGTGCGGATCGAAGACCCGTACATCCGCAGTACCCACCAGATCCAGAACTTCGCCCGATTTTGCGAGATGATCGTCGTCCAGTCCACGATCAAGCGGATCACCCTGGTGACCAGCCACGAAGGCCCGGCTCCCGCCGACGAGACGCTGGATCGGCTCAACGACCTGAAGCAAAGCCTGCTGGAACTGGACATCGTGCTGGAGGTCGTGTTCAACCCGACGATGCACGACCGGGAGATCCGTCTTGACACGGGCTGGGTGATCAAGATTGGGCGCGGCCTAGACTTCTACCAGCGGCCCGAAAGCTACTTCGCCATCGGTGCCAACGACCTCGCCCTCCGCAAGTGTTTGGAGACGAAGGTGGACATTTTTCGGGGGTGACCGCGTGATGGTACGCGCCAGACCGAGGTGCGGCCCGCCAGCGTATCCTCGCACGCAGGCGCTCCGCATGGTTAGGGCCGGACAAGCGGGAGCGTGCCTTGGGCAATGGCGTGCAGAAGGATGGAGCGCGAGGGGCGTTGGAAGCGGTTATGGGCGGCATGCTGCACCGCGAGGTGGGTCAAGGTGCGAAAGGCCGCTGACGAGAGTCGTATCTGGAGGGTCATCGACGTGGTCGGCGGGGTGAGCGGCGGTGTTGTCAAGCGACTCCCCAGGTGGGACATGGCGGTTGCAAAGTCCGGTTGCCGCGCCTGCCCTCTCCCCCCAGCCCCCTCTCCCAGCGCGGGAGAGGGGGAGTCGAACGCTTCCTACTGCGGAATCTCCCCTCTCCCCTTGTGGGAGAGGGGCCGGGGGAGAGGGGTTTAGCGCGACTTTGCAACCGCCATGCCAGGTGGGAGTCTATGGGTTCGCTCTTCGGTCAGAAGCTCCGCTACCTCCGCAGGCGCCAGCACCTGACCCAGGTGGAACTGGCGCGTTGCGTCGCCCTCGCGTCACACGCCCATGTCAGTAATATGGAGGCCAGCCGATCCACACCATCACTGGACGTGATCGTCACGGTCGCAAACCGCTTTGCCGTTCAAGTTGCGTATCTCGTGCGCGAGGATCTGCCGGTGCAGGCGGCTGACGAGGTGCAGTACCAGCGTGCGGCGGGTGCCTGTTCGCTCCAGGTTCAGGCGCTCGGCCCCAATCTCACCCGGCTTCGCATGCAGTCTGGACTCACGCAGGCCCACCTCGCCGAACACCTTGGTTTGGCTGCAAACGCACACATCAGCTACATCGAGACTGGGCGTAAGGTACCCTCAGTCGAGCTATTGCTCCGGGTGGCCGATCGCTTTGGCGTCACCGTTGACGATCTGCTCACGGCTTCGGGGTAGCTTTCGCGCGTGCGTGCGCGATGCTGGGGCCACCTCCTGGATAGGGTGATAGACCGAATACTTCGGCCTATCACCCTATCCGCATACCTGCGTCTCTCGCACGCACCCTTCGGGTACCGATGCGGGCGTGCTCTTCCCATGATTTCGGTGGGCTCCGTCACATTTGTGACGCATCCGCTGCTATACTGACGGTGATTCCATGTAAAGCGGAACGCTCGCAAGAACGCTGCCAGTGCGCGATCATTCTTCGTCAGTGATTTTTAACTTTTACGGCTCGTCGCGGTTGCTTCGCCTTGCTCTGCTGTCTCCGACTGTCGGCCTCCATCGTGATTGCGCTGGCACCCTCGTACGATCATCGTGGCCTGGGCCACATGACGGTGCGGGGTGCCCCCTGACCAGCGGGAGCGCCCATGACTCATCCGGCCACGATCCACGACCTGACGATTCCCTTCCCGCCGCTGTCGGTGCTGCGCGCCCGCATAACCTATCGCCTGCTTGAGTCGACGACCCTCCCGCCCTACAAGGGCGCCCTGCTACGGGGCGGCTTCGGCTACGCTTTTCAGCGCGCCTCGTGCGCGCAGGCGTGCTGGGGCCACGCCGAGCGCTGCGATGCCGCGCTGCTCTGCCCCTACCGCTGGGTCTTCGAGACGCCGCACCCCGAGGGTGTCCCGCATCTCCATGACCTCCAGGATGTGCCGCGTCC
>CAIWXH010000477.1 GCA_903916565.1 uncultured Oscillochloris sp.
ACCCCCAAGCAGTCCGACTTCCTGGCGATCCCCGAGGCTCCGCTGGTCTATTGGCTCAGGCCGAAGTTTTTTGAAATACTCTCTTCCAGTGAAACTACAGGTAAAGTAGGGCCAGCAGTAAGGGGACTAGGGACGGGTGACGACAATCGTTTCCTTCGGTATTTTTGGGAGACTAATGCTAACTATTCTCAAAAATGGAAGTGCTACTGCAAAGGAGGAGGATATGCGAAATGGCTTGGGATAGATTATATTGATGTTGAATGGCAGTATAATGGTGCCAGGGAAAGATCCGTAACAAACTCAATCATTGCTAGTGAGCACTTTTACTTTCAGATCGTTTTTACTTACACTGATGTAGCACGAGGTGCAATGGCATGTAGGCGTATTTCGAGTAATCATATATTTGGCGACAAAGGCCCAGGTATCTTTATCAACTCAGACATCGAGAACGCCTTCTTAAACTCTCACCTGTCTTCTTATATTTTAAGATCAATATCGCCAGCATTGCAGTTTCGTACAGGGTATCTAAATCTACTTCCAAGCACAGAATACTCAACTTACCCTGAGTTGTTAATTCGGAATTGCACTTCGCTCAAGCGCCACCTCGTCGCGTGCGACCCAACCGAACGCAGCTTCACCGGCGTCGTGAGCGACCAGGCGCAGCTTGACGCCATCGCAGCGTTGTTGCACACCCTGGAAGGCATCAACGAGGCGGAGGTCTTCGCCGCCTACGGTGTCGCGGGCGACGATATGCAGGCGGTGCTGGACGAGACTGGCGTCCCTGCTGGCTTCCACCCGCTGCTGGCGGGCTACGACGCGCTGCCGGATGGAGCCACGGATAGCACGGATACCACGGATAGAGACCAAATAATTTTGTCCGGCATCGGTGCAATCCGTGCTATCCGTGGTTCAGATGAGATGGCCCGCCTCAAAGCGCGGCTGCGGGCGCTCTACGAGGCTGGGCCGGGCACAAAAGAGGCCACGGATAACACCGATACCACGGATAAGACCGAAATGGATTTGTCCGGCATCGGTGCTATCGGTGGTATTCGTGGTTTAGATGAAGCCGACGCCGAAGAGGCCACCGTCGCCGGGGCGCATATCCCTATCCCCACCGAGACCTTCCTGGAAGAGCTGTCGGTCAAAATGCAGCTCCACCCCATCAGCATCTACTGGCTGCTGGAGGAACTGCGGGCCGAAGGGGCACGCTGCAAGCCCGAGGAGCAGCGCCTGCTGGAAGACCGGCTCTCGGTGCTGGCGCTGCGCCTGCTGGGGCACCGCTGGCCGCGTGAGCTAACCACGGATAACACGGATAGCACGGATAAGACCGAACTAGATTTGTCCGAAATCCGTGCTATCGGTGGTTCACATAAGCATATCCGTGGATCAATTGAAGCCGACGCCGACGGCATCATCCCCCTGGTACACCTGGGCACCAGCGAGACCACGCTCGCCGAACGGCTGCGCGCCCGCCTCCGCGACGAGGACGGCGACCTGGGCGTGCAGCGCGTCGAGGCGCTGCTGGCCGAGCTTACCGGGTTGAACCTGGAGGAATGGGTACGGCGCGAATTCTTCAAGCGCCACGTCCGGCAGTTCAAATATCGCCCGGTGGCATGGCACCTCGCCAGCACGCCACCGGCGACCGGCAAGGGCCGTAAAGGTCCCCGGCGGCTCCCCGCCTTCGAGTGCCTGCTGTACTACCACGCCTGCGGCGGCGATGCGCTTGCGCGCCTCCGCACGCAGTACGTCGAGCCACAACTGCGCGCTGAGCGCCAGCGCATCGAGGAGGCGCGGCGGGCAGGCGACGAGACTACAGCCGCGATTGCCACCGAGCGGGCGCAGGAGTTGGAGGCATTCGCCGCCCGCTTGCGCCTTGTCGCCGACGAGGGCTTCGCCACGCCTGATCTCGACAAACTGCTCGCCACGGAAGTACTGGATCGCTGGAGCGGCGACGGCTACCTTGGCCCGGTGGAACTGAGCGACCTTCAGCGCCAGGAGCGGGCGTGGCGTGTGGATCTCAACGACGGGGTTAGGGTCAACATCGCCCCGCTTCAACTGGCCGGGCTGCTGGTGAGCGATGTGCTCAAGGCACCGGACGCCAAGAAAGCGCTTGCCGACCGCGCCCGCTGGCGCAGCGACGAGCGGCGCTGGGTGCGCGAGGGCAAGCTGCCGCGTTGCGGCTGGATGGACGAGGCGGCGCCGGAGTGCCCCCGCTGGACGGCGTTCGCGCCGCAGCGTGAGGCCGAGCGGGCAAAGCTAGAGGCGAAGCGGCGGGCGGCGCTCAGTACGAGTGACTCGTAAGACAATGCTCGTGGATGCTTTACCGTTTAGACGCACGCAGCGCTTGCTGATGCGTGCGGCCTGACCCCTGAAACCCGACACCTGAAACCTTGTCTACGCGGAGCGCCATGAGCACCCTTCAGCAGCGTATCCACGCCCATATTCGCCAGGTGCTTGACAGCTACCCCGGCGCGTGGCTCGCCTGGTGCGACCCACGCGGCGACTGGTTACCTTTGCTCCAGCGGGTCGCTGATGATGCGCGCCTGGGTGGTTTCACCCTACTCCCCATAAGCGAGCGTACCGCTGATGAGGTGGGTGGCCTCCAGTCCCGTCAGCATGTGCAAGCGTTGCTTGACCAAGGCGAGGCGTTTGTGCTGCTGTTGGGCGCTGCGCCGGATCAACAGGGCTGGCTGTGGGCACACACCCTGCTCGCCGAGCAGACCTTCACCGCCTCACTTCGTGAGCAGTTGATGGCCTGGGGCTGGCGTCCCCATAGCCTGACCATCTCCGATGACGAACTGGCCGTGCTGGCCCGACAGGGGCTTCAGCAGGATCCGGTTGAGTGGGGCGGCGGCGGGCTTCAGCCAGATCTGCGGTTGCTGTTGGAAGTACTCGCTGGCGGCGAGGCACCCCCGACCGACCAGGATCTCATCCTGGAGTTGACGGTCGAGCAGGCGGGTCTGCCCCGGATCGAGGCGGCTGGGTCGCCACATCTGCTTGCCCTCTGGCGGACGCGGTCGCTCGCCCGCCTCCTCGTCACGCAGGCGCACCATGCGGTGCCGAAGTTGATCAGCGCAGCGCACGAACTGCTGATTGCCGAGGGGCAGCGGGCATTTGCCCTGCGGCTGCTCGACACCTGGGTTGACAGCCAGCGCCTGAGCAAAGGCATGCCGGACGCGATTCTTGAGGCCGACAAAGTGGCAGGGCTTGCGGGACACCTCGCCGAAGCGACGGTCAAGCAGCCGCCGCTGCTCTCCCGAGCGGCGGCCTACGCGGTCTTCGCCCAGACATGCACGCGCCTCGCGCAGAAAAGCGGCAAGGATCTCCTCCAGAGCCTCGCCGCGCTGCACCCGGATCTCATCGCCCACGCAGACCACTTCTGGGGCACTGGCTGCATCCACCCGCAGGCCATCCCCTGGGATGAACTGCTGCGGTTGAGTCACGCGGCCCAGGTGCTACTCGATGCCGCCCCCACCGCTGATTGGGCCACGCCAGCGGACGCCAGCGCGTGGTACGTGGGCGGCGGGTGGCGGCTCGACCACGCGGGCGAGGAGGTGCTGCGGGCGCTTCCGCGCTCCACCCCCGAACTGCTGACCCTGATCGCCCCCGTGCGTGACGCCTACCGTGCCCGCTGGGAGAAGACCCTCATCCAGTGGTCGGATGTGTGGGCCGCCGCTGGCTGTCTGCTGCCGCCGCACCCAACCGCCGGTGCGTGGCTCAGTAACCTGCTCACCAGCCCCCGCGCCACGGCGATCCTGGTGATCGACGCCCTGCGCTATGATCTCGGTGCCACGCTGGTGGCGACAATCAACACGCATGAGCGGGCGCAGCGGGCCACGATCTATCCGGCCCGCGCACCGCTGCCCTCCATGACCGCACTGGGCATGGGTTTTGCCCTCCCACTAGCCGAGACCGCAGTGCGGGCCGACCTGGTTGAAAAGGAGTGGCGTTTGGTCGAAATCGCCACTGGGGCCAACCTCAGCATCGCGGAAGAACGGCGTCAGTGGCTCCAGAGTCACGGACATGTCACACCGGATGGCATCCTGAGCCTGACCGATGTCCTCAGCGGGGCGATCCCCGCGCCCACCCAGGGATGCACGCGGCTGTTCATCACCGACGCCACCATTGACACACTCGGCCACGACGACGAGCTTGCGCTGATGGGCGCCGGAGTCGCCCTGGAGCGCTACCGTAAAGCGATGGTGCAACTGCGCGACCAGGGTTGGCGCCGTATCCTCGTCGTCACCGACCACGGCTATATCCACTGGTCAGGTGCGGCTGACCGCAGCGTTGCCGCACCCGTCGCAGGGGCGGCCTACAAATCACGCCGAGCGCTCGCCTATCCGGCAAGTGCGGTGGTGCCAAGCCCGCATATCCTCGCCCCAGGGGGCCAATGGGCGATTGTCCCAGCGGCGGGTGCCTCGAGCTGGAGCGCGTACGGGGGGCTTGGCTACTTCCACGGCGGCGCCTCGCTCCAGGAGTGGATTATTCCCTGCATCCAGGTCGCGTGGCCCCTGACCGCCCGGCCCATCGGTGCCACGCTCCAACCCCTGCCGTATGTGCTGTCGGTGCGTCCCCGGGTCACGCTTCGGATCGAGCGTGGGAGCATGTTCGTCGAGGATGCGATTCCCCGGCGGGTCGAAGTGCTCATCCGCCATGCCGAACAGCAGGTGATTTTATTCCGCTCCGACCCAGTCGAACTCGTGCCCGACCAAGATGTGGCCCCGGTCACGCTGAAACCAACGACGGGAATGCGCGCCGCTATCGGCACGCTCCTCCGCATCCAGGTGCGTGACACACTGACGGAAGCAATTATTGCCGAGGGGTCAAGCACCTTGCGGGTCGCGCTTGATGAGTGGGCACGCTAACCTGGCAACCAGCGGCCAGATACCCGGCGACTAGTCCACAACGCAGCGCGACCGCGCTGCCTGTACGAGAAGGGACCGCCCGATGACCGGCACGGCGACTGCAAAAATGACCTTTGTCCCCGATGCACTGGACCGCAAGCTCTTTGCCGCGTTCCCTGGCCTGGTGATGCGGAAAGACCTGACTCAGACGGTACGTGGCACGAGCAAGGCACCGTCCTATGTCATTGAGTTTATGCTCGGGCGCTACTGCGCGAATCTCTTCGACGACGACGAGGTGCGGGAGGGGCTTCAGCTTGTCCAGCAAGAGGTCGCCGAGTACATTCCACGGGGCGACGAAACCGAGGTGCTGAAGTCGGCGATCCGGGAGCGTCCGCCGCGTCGCATCATTGATCTGGTCAAGGTCGAGCTGGACGAGGGGTTGGGGAGCGGCGTCTACTGGGCCAACCTGATCACCGCTAATATCCAAGATGTGCGGATCAGCCCCGAGATTGTGACCCGCTACGACCGGCTGCTCATGGCGGGCGCGTGGTGTAACCTCCGCGTGGATTACGACGACACGTACAAGATTGGCAGCCGAACCTACCCCTTCGTCATTCAGCGTCTGGAGCCGGTACAGGTAGGCCGGGTGGACTTCCAGGAGTATCTCGCGGGCCGCGCTCAATTCACCCGCGACGAGTGGATTGACGTACTCATCCGCACGATGGGCTATGAGCCAACCCACCCGGCCCTCACCCAGCGGGTGAAGTTGCTCTATCTCGTGCGGATGGTTTCCCTGGTCGAAAGTAACTACCACCTGATCGAGTTGGGGCCACGGCAAACCGGCAAGTCGTTCTGCTTCACCGAGTTCAGCCCCTATGGCACGCTCCTCGCCGGTGGCGCGGTGACGGTGCCCAAGCTCTTTGTTACCAATACGAACCCCCCACGTCTGGGGCTGATTGCCCAGCGGGACGTGATCGGCTTTGACGAGGTGGCCGGGAACGCCTTCGACGCCGAACACGACAAGAACCTCTACAAGAGTTACATGGAGAACGGCCAGATCAATCGCGGCACGATCACCGTGCCGGGTGAGGCGGGCTTTGTGTTCAACGGCAACATCAACTTTGACCCACGGCGCTCGATGCAGGCGGAACATCTCTTTAAGCCGCTACCGGCTGGCATCGCTGATGATACGGCCTTCCATGACCGCTGGGCTGCGTATTTGCCCGGCTGGGAGATGCCAAAGCTCATCCCCGAGCTGATCACACGGCACGTCGGATTCATTCTCGACTATACGAGCGAACTGTTTCACCGCGAGTTACGCCGGATTGGGCATTACGGTGCCTTGTGGGAGCAGTGGTTCGACGCGCCGCCCGGCGAATGGAGCGCCCGCGACCGGCGAAGCATCAACCGCACCTTTTCGGGCCTGACCAAGCTTATCTTCCCCTCAGGCGAAATGACGCAGGAAGATGCCCGGCTGCTGCTTCGGCTGGCCCTGGAGCTCCGCCTGCGCGTGCGGCTCCAAATGCACCGGATGAGTCCGCAGGAGTTTCCGCTGACCACCTTCGCCTTTCGCGACCGTGACAGCGGTGTCGAGGAGCGAGTCGCGCTTTTGGACGCGTAGCGTTCAGTTGCCCGCCCATGTGCTGGTAGGGGTAGGTTTGAGTATCATCGTCGCGGTGGGTATGCGCCGAGGCCGACAGCCTCGGTTTCTGCGACCCTTACAAATGTACGGCTAACCAGATGCATACGGCGACGTAGCGCGATCACGCATGGTATGATCGGCGTAGCTCTTTCTTTGGATGTCATGCTGCCACGGCGTCTGCGTACGGCTTCTGCGGTGGAAACGCGACTGAATCATTCTTTCCGCACGCTGACAGACGCCGGGTAGCCTACGAGGACGTAGTCTATGCCCACATCAACGACCGCCCTGGCCCTCGATGTCGATCAGCGCGGCGGGGTCGTGCCAATCTCCAAGGTGGCCTCTTCGCTTGCCGCGCTGATTAAGCGCGGCACGGAGCGGCAGCAGCCCATTGTGATTACGCAGAAGGGGTGTCCAACCGGAGTCTTGTTGCCGATTGAGCTGTACTCCGCGCTGCGCGACCTCGCACAGCGGGAGGTTGGGGACGACCGCAGCACGGCAGATGCACCAGCGGATACGCTGACCAACGAGGCGGTGGTTGATGTTGCCTCTTTGCTTGAGGTGGACGCGGCACCGGACGATGTGGATGCGCCGACCTCGCGCCGTGGGCGAGGCGGGCGTCAGGCGAAAACGGCCCAGTAGGAACTGACGCTGTGGTACGACGCCTGCGAGATCTGCGCGTGCAGGCGTCGTGACGTGGCAACCGAACGCCGTCCTATCCAAGCCACCGGTGCGCCAATGCACGGCGATGCTATACTGCCGT
>CAIWXH010000478.1 GCA_903916565.1 uncultured Oscillochloris sp.
CGTCCCCTTGTCCCCCCGTCCCCTTGTCTCCCCATCTCCCCATCTCCCCGTCCCCATCTCCCCCGTCCCCATCTCCCCCGTCCCCGTGTCAGAAAGCAGAGGCAGAGCCATGATGACTGGGCTGGCACCGGCAACACTTCTCATATTCATGCTCGCCACTGCGTGCGCGACCCTGGCGCACCTTCTGCTCGGGCAGCGCTGGCGGCAGTTGCCAATCTTCTGGATGACCGCCTTCGTCGGCTGCCTGCTCGCCTATGGCTTCGGGCTACGCTTCCCGCTTGAACTGCCAAGCCCGGCGGGCGTGCCGGTGCTTGAGTCCGTATTGCTCGCGTGGCTCCTGCTAATTGTTGTTTCACGCTTGCGGGTGTGATATAATCGGCGACATTATCAGGCCAGATCACCGCATTGGAATGCCACCAGATGGGCAAGACGCTTTGGCACACCGCTGAGCGTAGAGGGGGCCGTTGTGTGGAAATGGGTCGGAATTGCCATCGCGACACTCTTCATCTTGCTTATCGCCTTCGTCGTCGGCATGTACATCGTGCCGGTCGGCGTCCGTGAGGCGACCCGCGATGTCTTCATTATCATTCTGGGCGTCTTCCAGTTGCTGATCGTGGTGCTGCTGACGGTGATCCTGTTCGCAATGATCTACGCCGTCAATCAGATTAACAAGGTCGCCAAAGGCTCGGTGTTGCCCAAGCTCGACGAGGCCATGCTCAAGCTGAACGACGTACTTGATAGCACGCGCACTATCGCCGGCAATGCCCGCGACTCGGCCAGCAATATTACGGGATCGACCGCCTTTGTGACCGAGCGCGTCGTCTCGCCCGTCATCCGTGTCTCAAGTCTGTTGATGGGCGTGCGCGCTGCGGCAACGAGCCTCGCCCGTCACGACGCCCCCGCGCCGGTGGAGCAGGAGCATTAGGGGTAATTGCCGCAGGGGGGCTGAAGCCCCCGGCGCTTGGGTGCGAAGCCTGCCTGCACAGGCTCGGCAGCCCGCTTCAGCGGGCTTCGCGGCTACTAGCCCGTGGCTTCAGCCACCGGGCGGGGGCAGGCAGGCGACTTTGCATCAGCCCTGCCACAAGGCCAACTATTTTATTGTCGAAGCGCGCAAGCGCGTGGTATGATTAGCGGTGGTAGGTTCTCACACGGGGCAGCGACGTTAGGGTTAGCCTTCGCGCTTACGATGATGGGCTGATGAACGAACAGCACTTCGCTTATGGTGGACAGGCGGTCCTCGAAGGGGTGATGATGCGTGGCCGTTGCCAGGCAACGGTCGCTGTACGCCGCCCCGACGGTGACCTCGCGCTCAAACACCTGCCTCTCTCCGGCGCCAGCAAAGCGCCGTGGCAGAGGCTGCCTGTGCTGCGCGGAATCATCGGCTTAAAGGACGCTTTCACGCTTGGGCGGGCGGCGCTCGATTTCTCCGCCTCGGTGGTCGTCGGTGACGATGAGGACAATCTGTCGCCACTGGCCCAGGGCGCGGTGTTTGTGGGCGCCATAACGCTTGGCCTTGGCCTCTTTGTGCTGCTCCCCTCGGCGGTGGCTAACTTCGCCTATACACGGTTGGGTGCCCCGCTGCTCGCCCGCGAGGCGCTTGAGGGCGCAATCAACTTGGCGCTGGTGGTGGGCTATATCTATGCCATCAGCCGCCTGCGCGACATCCAGCGCGTCTTCGGCTTTCACGGTGCCGAACACAAGGTGATTAACGCCTACGAGGCGGGTGCCCCACTCACGGTCGATGCGGTGCGCCCCTTCACCCGCATCCACCCACGCTGCGGCACCAGTTTCTTGGTGATCACGGCCCTGATCGGCTTCGTCATCTTCCTCGCCGTCGCCGGTATGCCCTGGTGGCAGCGCATCGGGGCGCGCATTGTGCTGATCCCGGTGGTGGCCGCCGTTGCCCTTGAGTGTATGCGCCTAGCTGCCGCCCATTATCACCGGCCCTGGGTGCGCCGCCTGTTGGCCCCAGCCCTCGCGACGCAATATCTCACCACCCGTGAGCCTGACGACCTCATGATCGCCACCGCAATCGCCGCCCTTGTCCCAGTGCTTGAAGCGGACGCTGTGGCCGCGACGCCCACGCTTGTATCGGATTCGGCCCTCGCACTTTCCGCATAAGATGACCCCACGGCCCCACGCATAGACGTCAGGGATACAACCGACGCGGTCCCCGGAGGGCAGCACAATGGCGCTGGTAGGCAATATTCGCGATTTTGGCCTCTCCGACTTCCTCTATCTCGTTGATCGCGGGTACAAGACTGGCGGTCTGCATCTCACCCACGAGCAAGAGATGGCCCTGCTCTTCTTCGAGAAGGGCAAGCTGGTGATGGCGGTGCGCCGCCCCGAGGATCAGCATGGCGATCTGCTGGTGCGCCTTGGGATTATCAGCACCGATCAGCTCGACCAGGCGCGCCAGCACTTGGTCGCCCAAGGCAATGATGCCAACCTCACCCAGGTCATTGTCGATACGCAACTGGCCGGTAAAGACCAACTCCAGAGTGCGCTCCAAGGCTTCACCGAAGAGTCGGTCTACGGCCTCTTTGGCTGGCCCGAGGGCGAGTTCCGCTTCGAGCAGAATCAGCGGCCCGCCGCCGATGCGCCGATCATCCCCACCCCCATCTCGGTGGATCACCTGATCATGGAAGGCGTGCGCCGCATTGACGAGTGGGGCCGCATCAAAGACCGTATCCCATCCACCGATATGATCGTGCGCTTCCTTGAGCAGCCCGGCGAGAAGGTCAAAGGCGTCAAGCTGGCGCCCGAGGAATGGCGCATCTTCGCCCGCATCAACGGCAAGGATACCCTGGCCGAGATCGCCCAGAAGACTGGACTCAGTGACTTCGATGTCTGCCGGATCGTCTATGGCTTCTTGACCGCCGGACTTGTCGAGGTGCAAAAGAAGCCCAAGCCGGGACTCAACCGTGGGCCGCAAGCCGACACGCCCAGGGTCAAGAAGAGCCTGGTGAACCGCATCATCAATCGTATCAAAGGCATGTGACACCCGATGTGCTTCAGCCAGGGCACAGCACCATAGCGGAGGGCTGGTGTGCAGACTGTAAAGATGGTGATCAGCGGGGCCGTGAACGCGGGCAAGACCGAGTTCATCAAGGCGATCAGCGAGATCGAGGTCGTCTCGACCGAGCGCCGCGCGACCGACGATACCAAAATGATCAAGAAGGAGACGACAGTCGCCATGGACTTCGGTCGCATTGCGATTGCCGACGACCTCGTCCTGCACCTCTTCGGCACCCCCGGCCAGAAGCGGTTCGACTTCATGTGGGAGATTCTGTCCGAGGGTATGCTCGGCCTGGTCATTCTGGTCGATAGTACCCGCCCCGAGACGTTTCGCGAGACGAATCGGATCATTGACTTCTTTGTCGGGTATCGCGATACCGCCTATGTGATCGCTGCCAATAAGCAGGATCGCCCCAACGCCTGGAGCCCCGACGAGCTGCGGTTGGCCCTGCGCCAGCCCCCCCATATCAAGGTGCTGCCCTGTGTGGCCTCTGATCGCGAGAGCGTCAAGAACATCCTGCTTGATCTGCTCTATGTCATCCAGGAGCGCAGCGAGGATTAGACGCCCGTTGGGTGTCGGCTCGTGACCGCAATTGTTGATCTCGTGGGGAGGGCCAAGCCCTCCCCACGCACCCTCCCACTTGGGAGGGTTTTATTTTTGGCTACGGCACCCGCACCCATTTCGCCTGGTCAAACCAGACGGTGGCCCCGTTGGGGGCCAGGGCGGCAAGCTGAATAAAGCCGTTGGCCCCAGCGGCAAAGGGGAACCGCCCCAAGCTCACCCAGCCGGTCTGACTTTGCTGGTTCACCGTCAGCTCGGCGACGCCGTCACGGTGCTGAATCACGTAGCGGGCCTGGTCAGTGGGCGCACGCTTATGGGGACAGACCGGGACGTGGACGAAGAGTTCGTAGGTGCCCTCGACCGGCAGCTTCGGCTGCCAACGCGCAACCGGGGCCGTCGCCGGGTCGCCGCTGCCCGCAGCCCAGTCAGCGTGGCGTCCGGCACCACAGCCGATGCGGCTTGAAGCGAGCGGGGCGTTGTGCCAAAAGTCGCCGCCCAGCTCGTCAACCATCTGCTCAGGCGCAGCGGGGTCACGGGCGGGCGGGCCAGCCAGCGGGTCTTGGCCCAGCCAGAGGAAGGTCACTTCAAGCTCAGCCTGATCACCGACAATGCCCAGGTCGTCCAGCCAAGCGCCATTGCCGACATCGACCGCCGTGGGGTGGGAGACAAAGCCCTTATCGGTTCGCCCGCCGTTGTAGCCTTCGTAAAAGGCGGCGTGATCCACCGGCCAGCCGCGCTCAAGGTCGGGGTAGCCGTCACGCTTCACGTCCCAGAAGTCGTCGCGCTCGCTGTAAGGGCCAACGTCGTAGACGGGCACCACGGTGCTGCGCCCCTGATAGGTGAGGCGCACCTGGTACTCGTTGCCGCCCCGCGTCGAGAGGACGCCCACCGAGGGCAGCGAGACGTAGCGCCCGTGCGGCGGGATGATGTAGCCATTGGCGGTGCGTCCGCCGACCATCCCCATGCGGGTGGCCCGCACGCGAAAGGTGGGCGCAACCGCGTACGGGCTGGGGGCGGCGACGGCGCTAACTGTCGGGGTCTGGTTGGTGCTGGCAAGGCTCACGCCGCGCACCGTTGGCCCGACGCCCTGGTCGCCTGCCAGCGTAACGCGATACTGGGCCTGTCGCACCGGCGGGTCGAAGCTGACCACCGCGTCTACCGGCAAGCCAGTGCGCCAGGGTTGCCAGCGCTGGCCGTCGGCGCTGCCGCGCACATCAAGCCTAGCCTGTGATCCAGGCGGCGTGTGAGCCGTATACGTGAGCTTCAGGCGGGTGGTGGGCTGCTCAAAAGTGAAGGGGGGGGAGACGAGGGAGCCAGAACGCTGGAAGTTGCTCAGGCTGCGTGGCCGAGCGCCGGTGTTCGGGGCGAGGGCGATTTGACCGTCGGCCTGGGTCAGCAGACCATCGGGCGGCACAAACGCGGCGGTAGGGGCCGTGGTTTCTATAGGGCGTTCCGCCCATACCTTCGGGACGTAGAAGGTCGTGACAAAAATCAGAAGCGTCCAGGTAAGCCGCAACCGCAACGCGGGGGTTCGCTTTGACCTCAATCAATCCTCCGTTGTCTACGCGCTTGGTAGAAGCCACGCCTTGGTGGCCGGGGGGATTATAGCATAACTTCACAAAAAGCTGACAGAAGCCTGAGAGAAGCTGAGAAACGTGCCCGTCGCGGGCCTAATCGCTTACGGCAAGCCCCAGGGCTGCACGAGCGGCGGCGGCGACAAAGAGCGAACCTGTGACGACCAGCAAGTCGTGGCGACCCGCCAGCCCACGCGCCGCGTCGAGCGCACTACGTACATCGGGGGTCACGACCAGGGGGCCGCGTAAGTGATGGCCGACCTCGGCCACCATGCGGTCGAGGTCCATCGAGCGTGGGTGGCCCGAGCGGGTGAGCACCACGGCAGCCGCCAGCGGCACCAGGGCCGCAGCAATGGCGGCGATGTCTTTGTCACGCGACGTGCCCAGAATCAGGATGAGCCGGTCGTGTGGCACACCTGCGATGATCGCGGCGACGAGCTTCTGGGCCGAGTCGCCGTTGTGGGCACCATCGATCAGCACACGCGGCGAGGTCGGCACCAGTTCGAAGCGACCGGGCCAGCGCACACGGTCAAGCCCTGTAAACAACGCGCTGTCGGGCACATCCATCCCCGTCTCGCGCAGCAGCATCGCCACGCCCAACGCTAGGCGGGCGTTTTCAATCTGAAACAGACCACGCAGGGCTGGCTGTGGCAGCACCGGGTACGGCTGTGGCGCACCGCCCGAGGCGGGCAGCAGGCCCGCCTCGTCGGCCAGCCACAGGGGTGCGCCCATGGCGGCGGCCTCGGTGGCGATGACCGCCGAGGCTTCGGGCTGCTGTGGGACACTGACGACCGGCACACCCGGCTTCATGATCCCCGTCTTATTCCAGGCGATTTCGGCCAGGGTGGGGCCAAGAATAGCGGTATGGTCGTAGCTGATCGAGCTGATCGCCGCAACCAGGGGCTGCACCATGCTGACCGCGTCAAAGCGCCCGCCCAGGCCAACCTCAAGCACCGCTAAGTCGGTGCCCCGCTCGGCAAAGTGTTGGAGCGCTAACAGCAGGGTAAGCTCAAAGGTAGTGGGACTACCATAGAGCTGCGGGTCGAAGGCGTCGATGATCGGGCGCAGTTGCGCGGTGAGCGCAATCAACTCGCCCTGGGGGATCAGTTCGCGGTTGACTTGAATCCGCTCGCGGTACGAGTGCAGATGCGGCGAGGTGAATAGGCCGACGCACCGGCCTGAAGCACGCACCATCGCCTCGACCATGGCTGCGGTGCTGCCCTTGCCCTTGGTGCCCGCCACCACGACTGCGGCCATCCCGGCGTAGGGGTTGCCCACAGCGGCCAGCAGGCGCTCGATCCGCCTTAGGTTGAGCGCCGCTGCATCAGGAGTGGCCGCAGGCTTACGCGCCGGATCGATGAAGCTGTAGATATAGTCTAGAGCGTCCTGATAAGTTCGCAGATAGCTCATGGGCATCTCGCGCCGTGTGTCCAGACAAGTCGCACCATCATAGCATAGATTATCTGCCCCACCCCGGTTGACAATCTGAAACATTTGTCCTATCCTTAGCTAGGGTTTCAGGTGCCGGGTTTCAGCTTGACCGTTCGTAGTTTGGGCTTTAGCCCATTGCGGCGGCCTATACGCGGCTGAAGCCGCTCCTACGAACCACGCAAACTGTAAAGCATCCTCAAACCAAGTTTTAGACACTGAGCCGCCGCACCGTAAGGAGCCTGTTATGGGCCTTGACCTTTCCGCCCTGGGCAAGCAAGTTCGCCAGATGAGCCAGGCGGCAGCGGGGAGCGCCGCCAACACGACGGCCCGCGTCACCCGTGTTCGTGAGCGCTACTTAGCCGCCGATGGCGAGGAGGCGCTTTGGGCCAGGGCCGCCGACCTCAGCCGCGAGACGGCCTCATGGCTGCTTGCCCGTCCTGTGGAGCCGCTTAGCACCGTACGTGCGCTGCCCGCCCGCCCGCCCGCCTACACCATGGTCGCCACCGACGGCTCGCAGATCGAGCTTGACCGCCAC
>CAIWXH010000479.1 GCA_903916565.1 uncultured Oscillochloris sp.
ACGTCAGGCAGTACCGGGTGGGTGAAATAACCCAACAGCTTGCCGATACTGTTTTCGGCGGCAGGGGTGTGGACGCCCAGCACATTGTCGAGTTGCCCAATTGCGATGATCAGCGCGATCCCGCTGGTGAAACCGGCGATCACCGGCGAGGGGATAAACGAGATGTAGCGCCCGAGGCGGAAGAGGCCCAGCAGGAGCATAAACAGCCCCGCAAGCAGTGAGGCGACCCAGATGCCTTCCATCCCGTAGCGCTGGGCCAGGATAATCAGCACCGCCGACATCGCGCCGGTTGGCCCAGAAATTTGGAAGCTCGCCCCGCTGAGCCCGCCGATAATGATCCCGGCGAGAATGGCGGTCACCAGACCGGCGGCGGCGTCGGCCCCTGAGGCTACGCCAAACGCCAGGGCCAAGGGCAGTCCTACCGCCCCTACGGTGATGCCAGCGAGCAGATCCCGCTGGAAGCTGGCGGTGTTGTAGCCAGCGAACTCGCGGCGCAAGATCGCCAACAGCCGTGGCTGGAAAGAGAACTGGCTCATGGGCGCCTCACCCTCCTTGGCAAGTGTAGAGCATTACTACTATATTGCAATATTCACATATTGGAGCATACAATACGCAGCGCCGACTGTCAAGTCGGCGCTGCGTGTGGTGGCGGGCGATTGCAACGTCGCCGTTTGCCCCACACCTCGCCCCTCACCCCCGGCCCCTCTCCCATAAGGGGCGAGGGGTGATTCCGCAGCAGGATGCGTTCGGCTCCCCCTCTCCCGTTCTGGGAGAGGGGGCAGGGGGTGAGGGCTGGCGCGGCAACCGGACTTTGCATCAGCCCTGTGCGGGAGGGGCAGGGGGGTTGCAACGTCGCCTACCGGGGGGCTGAAGCCCCCGGCTCTTGGGTGCGAAGCCTGCCTTCGCAGGCTCATCAGCCCGCTTCAGCGGGCTTCGTACCCCGTAGCCCGTGGCTTTAGGCGGGCACCTGAATCCGCTGCAACCGCTATGGCGTGCGGTGGCGGGGGGGGTGTCGCTCAGGCCACCTGGGCCGTGAGGCGGTTGTGCTCTGCTGGCTCAGCCGGGACGCTCTGGAGTTTGATCAGGGCATCGACACTGACGGGGCCTTCGGCGAGCAGGCTGTAGATTTGGGTCTGGCGAATGTCGCGGATCCCAGTGGCCAAAATGCGGAGCAGTTCGCCGACTTGGGCGGCATTCCAGTCGCTGCGGTTACGCAGATCGACCAGGATGTCGGCGATTTGACCAACCTGCATGTTCTGGCGCTCGATAGCCAGCGTAAGGCTGGTGACCCGCTGCTCGAGGTTGGCTAAAGCGATGTGGGCGAGGTCGAGGTTGGCGTAGTCTTGCATAGGAGTGCTCCGGCGCTGGTGCGACACTACTGCTACTCACTAGGTACAGTGTACTGTACGGGATCGAGGTTGTCGCCGGTACGTTCGTCCTACATTTTGTTCATCTGCCGGGTCAAGCGACTCTTCCTGTGCGCCATTGTCGAGTAGAATCCGGGAGCGGGTGCTGCTACTGTAGGTACTCGCGCCAAGGAGCCACGCATGAGTCCAGCCCGTATGGCCCGCTTTGAGTCGGCGATCCGCCTCGTGATCGCCTTCAACGAGGCATTCAACCGGCACGATGTCGCGGCGATGCTGCAGCACCTCAGCGACGACTGTCTCTTTGAGGCCACAGGCCCAGCCCCCAACGGTGCCGTGTACAGAGGGAAGGCAGCCATCACCCAGTTTTGGCAAGCCTTCTTCCGCGCTTCGCCGCATGCCCATAGCGAGATCGAGGAGATCTTCGGCTTTAGTGTGCGGTGCATGCTGCGCTGGCGCTATGAGTGGGTGGATCTGGCAGGCACGCAGGGCTATCTCCGAGGGGTCACGCTTTTCCAGGTGCGGAATGGGCTGATCTGCGAGACGCTGGCGTATGTCAAGGGGGATGGTGCGGGAGTTTAGCTGGCGCCCAGTGCGCCGAGCATCGCCTTGAGCTTGATGTTCGTCTCGCGCTCTTCGTGCGCGGGATCGGAGGCGGCGACGATGCCCGCGCCAGCGAAAAGGCTGGCCTCGTGGCGCCCGACGAGGGCCGAGCGAATGGCGACGGCGAACTCACCTTGGCCGTGGGCGTCAACCCAGCCGACGGGGCCGCCGTACCAGCCTCGGTCGAGCTGCTCGCGCTCACGAATCCAGGCCAGCGCAGCGGCGCGGGGCTGTCCACCGAGGGCGGGCGTGGGGTGCAGCCGCCCGACTAAGTCGAGTACGCCCGTCTCGCCCGTGACGGTGGCGGTGACGGGCGTGAAGAGGTGTTGAACGTTCCGCAGGCGCATCAGCATGGGCGCGTCGGGTGCCTCAACCTGCGCGCAGGCGTCGGCGAGCGCGGCGCGGATCATCCGCACGACGACGGCGTGTTCCTCACGTTCCTTGGCGCTGGCGAGCAGCGCCTGGCCGAAGGCCACATCGTCGCAGATGGTTTTGCCACGCGGGGCCGAGCCAGCGAGGGCGCTGGCGGCGACAACACGCCCATGGACGCTCACCAGGCGCTCGGGCGAAGCGCCGAGGAAGGTGCGCCCACCACGGGCCACGGCGAAGACGAAGGTTTCGGGATAGTCGCGGCGCAAGGCGTCAAGTGTGGCGGCGGGGTCGAACGGGGTGGCAGCGCGGGCGCGTACCTCGCGGGCAAGCACGACTTTCTCCAGGTGACCGGCGTTGAGGTCGGCCACGGCGTCGGTGACGATGCCGCGCCAGACGCCGGGGGGCAGGGCATCTTCAAGCGTCACGCCGACGCCGACGGGCGGGGGCCGCCAAGTGCGCCCAATCAGGTCGCGGAGACGGCGCACCGCCGAAAGGTGCAGATTGATTGACGAGGTGCTGGGGCCGACCAGCCCGTTGAGGGTCAGGCTGGCGCGTTGCCCATCGCTGGCAAAGACGAGGCGCGGCAGCAGCAGCAGCCCATCGGCGTAGCCATCCCACAGCCCACTGGCGGGGCGCAGCGGGTCAAACGCGAAACCAGCGGCGGCCATGGGGCCACTGAAGGGCAGGCCGGGGTCGGCGTCAATGGCGGCGGTGGCGATCAGCTCGCGCCAGGCGGCGGCGGCGGCAGCGAAGCGCTCGGGGCCAGTCGCGGCAAAGCTCCAGGCGGCACCGAGGCCAGCCACGGCCAAGCCGGTGGCGGGCAAGCTCCAGAACAGACGATTGTGGGTGACGCCGAGGCCACGGGCGAAAAGGGCGAGGGGGTCGCGGGGCTTCACCTCAGTGGTGACGCTGACGAGAATGGGGCAGCCGAGGCGGCTGGCGCGGCGGCGGGCCAACTCGGCCTGCGCTTCCATTCGGCGCACACCGCGTAGGGCGGTCGCGGCAACGCTGACACCGATCATCGTGCGGCGCTCTCCAGCCGGCGCGGGGGCCGGGGCAAACAGGGTAGCGCGTACATTATATAGCAGTCCTACACAAGTTGTTTCGCGCCCGCCCGGTGGCTGAAGCCACGGGCTACGTGTACGAAGGCCGCCTGCGCGGCCTGGATGAGCCTGCGAAGGCAGGCTTCGTCACCAAGCGCCGGGGACTTCAGCCCCCCGGCGGGCGACGCGGCAGCGTTGTGTTTCCGCGCCCGCCCTCTCCCCCCTGCCCCCGCTCCCAGCACGGGAGAGGGGGAGCCGAACGCATCCTGCGGCAAAATCCCCCCGCTCCCCTTGTGGGAGCGGGGCCGGGGGTGAGGGGTTTAGCGCAACCTACGCGCCCGCCAGCACTTCGTCGGCGGCCCGCGCCAGCAGCGTCGTGACGGTATCGTCAGGCTGACAGACCGCAGCGCCGACCGCCACGTTGACGCGCACGAGTTGGCGATTTTTGACCAGGAACGTCTGCTCGATCAAAAAGCGCAGGCGCTGCACCTGGGTTGCGACCTCGTAGGTGCCACAGTCGGGCAACAGGATCAGAAACTCCTCATCAGCGCTGCGGGCGGCCACATCACCAGCGCGGATGGCGTGGCGGATCGTGGCCCCGACGGCCTTGATGATCGCCTCGCAAGTCGCGGTGTCGAAGCTGGCACTGAGTCGGGCGCGGGCATCAATTCGCAGCCGAATCACCCCGAAGGCACACCCGCCACGTCGCATCGCCACGAGCCAGCGCTCAAGGCGCGTGTGGAGTGTGCCGAGACTGTCCAGGCCCGTCGTGGGGTCGCGCTCTTCGTCATGGTGGTCTGGGTGCCCCTCGCCAGCACGCGGCTCAACGACGGCGTGAAAGGTCTCGACGGCGCCGATGATCGTGCCGTCATTGGTACGCAGCGGGCGGGTGACAATCTCGACCGGCACGCGGTGCCCATCATGGTGGTGCAGGTAGACGCGGGCCTCGCGGGGGACGCCATCCTGCATGGTGGCGACCAGCGGGCACCAGCCACGACAGAGCTGCCGCCCATTGTCGTCAACGTGGCGCAGCAGGTTGTGCCAGCAGCGGCTGCCCACCGCCTCGGCGGCACTGTAGCCCGTCAGCGCCTCGGCGGCCTTGTTCCACGAGACGATGCGGCGAGTCTGATCGACACAGTAGGCCGCGTCATCGAGGCCATCCAGCAACTCAGCTTGAAACGCATCGTGGTACATAGAAGGCCCCTCATAGGTTAAAAACAGGTAGTGCCATGTGCCTAGTGTACGACTTGGCTGTAACCTACGGTGGCTAGATGGCAGGGCGGTTGCACCGCTGTGCTGCGAACCCACGCCCGGTGGCTGAAGCCACGGGCATGGGGTGGCGACTACGGTGCTGTACGAGCGGCGGGATATCCTGGCCGACCAGCATGCCGCCCACGAGAAGCAGTTGGAGGATCTGTACGCCGAGATCGGTCGCCTCACCAGGATACGCAGCGGCTGGCGGCGGCGGGTGAACACCCAGGCCCCGCACCTCCCGGATGGCCGTCAGTTCGTGCGGTCGGTGGGCCGCCCAGCGGCACGTCATTCAGTTCTGCATGCCCGTCGCTGAGGTGCGAGATCCTGACCATGGGGGCGAGGCACGCAGCGCCTCGTTCAACCGGGATTATGTGCATGGCGGTTGCAACGTCGCCCGCCGGGGGGCTGAAGCCCTCGGCTCTTGATTTGCGAAGTCTGCTGAAGCAGGCTCGGCAGCCCGCTGAAGCGGGCTTTGCAGATCCTAGCCCGTGGCTTCAGCCACCGGGCGTGGGGCCGCAGCACGACGTTGCAACCGCCATGGGATTATGTGGCGGCTTTGCGCCACATGAATCCTTAGTGTGTTAGTATGTTATCCTCGATTTTTGGGGATGGTCGCCTGATTGGAACGCCATCAGCGGGCGTCGAAAGTTTGTTCTTTTCCTGATATTATCATCAAAACGAACCAATGCGCCCACTTTAGCTTTCTAATGCGGTGTGGCTACTTTAGATGTACACGTATTCGTGTAGGAACCGTGTAAGCTACCGGGAAATCCTGGAGAGCCGCAATGCAACTCTTCCTGACGCCGGCCGCGATTGGCTATCTGACCCAGATCATCGTCGCTGGGCTGATCAGCGGCTATATCTTGCTCTCCCTACGCCGATCCGTGCGCCGATCTACGCTGCTCCTGTCCGGCTTCTTTATATGCCTGAGCGGATTGATCGCCGCGCTCTTATGTGAGTCCGCGCTGCCGCCGACCCAGCGAATCTACGCAGTTTTTGGGCAGAATCCCTTGCTCGGTGCGGCCCTGATCTGCCTGCTCCAGTTTACCTACTACTTTCCCACCCTCGCCAGCGCCCGTCGCCGCGAGGCGCGCTGGGCGCTGATGGTGAGCGGCCTGTATACGCTCTGGGAATGCGGCTACGCCGTCTACCGGCTGGTGCAGTTAGCTGACGGGAGGGTGATCTACCGCGCCGCGTGGAGCGACTACGCCCTACTCGGGCTGTTTCTATGGGTGCCGATCGGTTTCCTGCGCCAACTCTTTGTCCTCACGCCCATCTCTGCGGGCGGGTGGCGCGGCTGGGTCGGCCCCATCGTGCGCCCAGCCAGCCGTGATGCCCAGGCGATACGTTCCTTTTTTCTCATTTTTTTGTTCGCCGCCGGACTGAATCTGTTCACGATTCTGCGTGACACCTACCTGCTCTCGACCGCCCTGAGCAGCATGGGCTTCTCGCTCGGCATCCTTTTGGCGCTGTTTCTGTTCGCTGTGCGTTACCTCGACACCCAGGCTGAGACGACCTCGTTCATGGTCAAGCTGGCTGGCGTGACGCTGACGGTGGTGCTGGCGGCGCTAGGCAGTGTCGGTTGGGTGATCGCCCCGCCCGCTGCGGCGCGCAATACGCTCAGCCTGTCCAACCTGCACACGCTGCGCTTTATGCCTAATCCGTCCGGTGGCTATGACATCGCCGAGGTGCCCCACGAATTCTTTGCCGATCTCGGCCAGAATTTGGATCTGACGGATAGCCTCCCGCACGATTGCAGCTCCGCCCTTCCCTTTGCCTTTCCCTTCTACGGGCATGTGTATCAGCAGATCTACGCCTGTAACGATGGAACCGTGAGCTTTGGGCGATCTGTGTCGTATCGTGACTACCAGTACCGCTATGGGGCGGGTGCCCCGCTGATCATGGCCCTACTGATTGACCTTGATCCGACCACGGGCGGCGTCTTCGCTCGGCAGGAGTCCGACCAACTGGTGATCACATGGAGCCATCTGCGTAGCTTTGTACATCCTGAGCTTGAGTTTACCTTTCAGGCCATCCTGTACCGCAGCGGTATGTTCGAACTGAGCTACGCTGATCTGCCGGGGCAGATCAGCTATGATCCGAATGACAACCCAGGGGCGAGCGTATGGGCGGTGGGCGCGGTGCCGGGGAATCTGCAAGGCACGGGGCCACAGCGCATGAGCTTGACGAGCCTGCCGTTGCACACCGGATCAGCTGGGGCGATCCAGGACTACTTTCTAGACTATCGCCAGCAACTGCACGAACTGCTCACCCCGCTGGTCTGGCTCATCCTGGTCACCAGCATGTTCACCGTCACGATCTTCCCGCTGCTGTTCTACATCACCCTAGTCAGCCCGCTGAACAGCCTTCTGCGCGGTGTCAAGCAGATGGAGCTGGGGGATTACCGCGTCAGCCTGCCGGTGCGCTACCGCGACGAGATCGGGTTTCTGACGCGGGCGTTCAATCGCCTGTCTGCCGAGCAGGGCAACCTGATCCGGACGCTTGAGATGCGTGTGGCCGAGCGCACCGCCGATTTGGATGCGTCCAATGTCCAGTTGCGGGCCGAGATCATCGAGCGTCAGGAAGCCCAGGCGCTGGTTCTCCAGCACCAGCGCACTCTGGTTGCGCTGGAGGAGCGCACGCGCTTGGGCCGCGATCTCCATGACAGCCTGGGGCAGCTTTTTGGGGTGATCAATATGCAGTCGCAGACCGCGCAGGTTCAGCTACGCAGTGGTAACAGCATCGGTGCGGAGCATACGTTCGAACAGGTGGGCGTTGCCGCCCGCCAGGCCCACGCCGATGTGCGCGGCTTTATCCTGGGGCTGCGCGACTCTGCGGCCCAGGATTTCTGGTCAACGCTCCA
>CAIWXH010000480.1 GCA_903916565.1 uncultured Oscillochloris sp.
CCGGCGCTTGATCGGCGAAGCCTGCCTTCGCAGGCTCGTCCAGGTCGCGCAGGCGGCCTTCGCACCGCGTAGCCCCTGGCTTCAGCCACCGGGCGGGCGCGCAACAACCCCTGTAGGATTGCTATATGGCGCGACGAAGACGCCAGACGCCACGCGCACTATCCAACTCCCCGAGCAACTGGTGAGCGGAATACGGGAATACCAGGAGCGCCAAACCGAGGAACGGGCGACCATGCAGTGGGTCGCAGCGGCCCAACTATCCGAAGGTACAGCAAAGCCCCCTAGTACGTGCTAGGGGGCTTTGGGTGGGGTGGTACCGTGCTATTCCCGTGTGAGTCTGTGGCAACAATATGCAACTGTCTGTGCTGTTAGTCTCTGCTGACACGAAGCAAAAGAGCGCTTTACGGCATCAAGACGGGGTATTAGGATTACACCACAACAGTAGGCGATAGCTCAATTGTAAACAGAGCGCTAGAACATGGCCCTAGAGCTTGGCAAACCATTGACACGCCCAGACCGCAGTTCCATAATACCCATATCGCGGGATCATCATTCCGCTTAGCGAGGAGTACCCGTATGCGCGAGACGAATGAGAACGAGACGCCGTCGGCCCCCGCACCCGAAACCCTGCCGCTGATTACCCTTGAGGGCGCCGTCGTCTTCCCCCATACTGCGATTAGCCTGACCCTTGATGCCGAGAATATGGCTGCCGCCGAGGCCGCGCTGAAAAACGGGCGCTATGTGCTGCTGGCCCCCAAGCGTCTCGACGCCGACGACGAGTCGCCACTTGCCGAGCAACTCTTCTCGGTCGCTGTGGTGAGCCGGATCGAGCAGTCGGGCGTGCTGCCCGGCGGCGCCAGCGGAATCATTGTGCGCGGTCTCACCCGCGCCGAGCTGGGCGTGCAGACGCAGAGCGAGCCGTACCCGCGCTTTAGCTTCACGCGCCGCCCCGATCTCGCCGAGCGCACCCCCGCCCTCGACCATCTGACCACCGAGGTGCGCGCCGTGATTGACGCTGTCCTCGACCTGCGCCCCGGTGTCACCCAGGAGATTCGCAACTTCGTGCGCTCGATTGAGGATCCGGGCCACCTGGCCGATAACACCGGCTACTCGCCCGATTACACCCTTGAGGAGCGCCTTGACCTGCTCAATACGTTTGATGTGGTCGCCCGGCTGGTTAAGGTGGGCGAGTTCTACCGCAAGCAGTTGGCGATGCTTGAGATCCAAACCCGGCTGCGCCAAGAGGTGCAGGAGAGTTCCGCCAAGCAGCAGCGCGAGTTCTATCTGCGCCAGCAGATGCGCGCCATTCAGAAGGAGTTGGGCGAGGATGATAGCGAGGCCACCGATCTCGACGATCTGCGCGAGAAGCTGGACGCGGCCAATTTGCCTGAGGTGACGCGCAAAGAGGCCGACCGCGAGCTGGGGCGCCTGCGTCGGATCAATGGCAGCTCGCCCGAGTACCAGATGGTGCGTACCTATCTGGAGTGGCTGGCCGAGCTGCCTTGGGGCAAGTACACCGGCAAGCCGATTGATGTCGCCTACGCCCGCGAGGTGCTTGACGAGGATCATCACGGTCTGGTGAAGATCAAGGAGCGCATTCTTGAGTATCTGGCGGTCAAGCAGCGCCGCGCGGCCCTCGGCGAGGACAGCGGGCGCGCGGGGCGCGAGCCAATCCTGGTCTTCGTCGGCCCGCCCGGCGTCGGCAAGACTAGCCTGGGCCAGAGCATTGCCCGCGCCCTTGGGCGCTCCTTCATTCGCATGAGCCTGGGCGGCGTGCGCGATGAGGCCGAACTGCGCGGCTTCCGCCGCACCTACATCGGCTCGCAGCCCGGTCGCCTCATCCAAGAGTTGCGCCGCGCTGGCGTCGCCGACCCGGTCATTCTGCTCGACGAGATTGACAAGCTCGGCAACGACTACCGGGGCGACCCGGCGGCGGCGATGCTCGAAATCCTTGACCCCGAGCAGAATCACACCTTCACCGACCACTATCTCAACCTGCCCTTTGACTTGTCGCAGGTGCTGTTTGTCGCCACGGCGAATACCTGGGACACCGTGCCCCCGGCGCTGCGCGACCGTATGGAGGTGATTGAGCTGGCGGGCTATATAGAGGATGAGAAGGTGCGGATCGCGCAGAGCCATCTGGTGCCCCGCCAGATGCGCGCCAATGGGCTGCGCCCCGATGAGGTGCGCGTCGAGGACGCGGCGCTGCGCGACATCATCAGCGGCTACACCCGCGAGGCTGGCGTGCGTAACCTGGAGCGTAATCTCGGCGGCGTGCTGCGTAAGGTCGTGCGTAAGCTGACGGAGGCGGAGGATGCGGGGACGCGGGGACGCAAGGAGACAAGGGGAGACGGGGATGGGGAGACAAGGGGAGGCGAGGGGACAAGGGGACAGGGGGACGGGGCGACACGGGGACAGGGCGACACGGCGACGGAGGCGGTTGCCACCGACGTGCGGATCGCCTTGTCCCCCCTTCCCCTTGTCCCGCCGTCCCCCCTTCCCCCGCTGGTGGTTGACGGCGCGTTTGTCCGTGAGGCGCTAGGGCGCCAGCGCTTCTATAACGAGGCGCAGGAGCGGATTGACCAGCCTGGTGTCGCGACGGGCATGGTCTGGACGCCCGTCGGTGGTGACATTATCTTTGTCGAGGCCGTCGCGGTCGAGGGCAACCGCGAGCTGAAGATCACCGGCCAGTTGGGCGAGGTGATGCGCGAGAGCGCCGAGGCCGCGCTGACCTACGTGCGTTCGCGGGCGCGCAGCCTGGGCATCGACTCGCGCTTCTTCGAGACCCACGCGGTTCACATTCACGTCCCGGCGGGGGCCGTGCCGAAGGACGGCCCTTCGGCGGGCATCACCATCGCCACCGCCCTGGCTTCGGCGGCGACCGGGCGCTTGGTGCGCGAGGACGTGGCGATGACGGGCGAGATCTCGCTGCGCGGGCGCGTGCTGCCCATCGGCGGGATCAAAGAGAAGGCGCTGGGCGCCCATCGCGCCGGGATCAGGACGATCATTCTGCCCAAGCGCAACCTAGCCGACCTCGACGATTTCCCCGCCGAGGTGCGCGCCGAGCTGACCTTCGTGCCCGTCGAAACCCTGGACGAGGTGCTTGCCACCGCCCTGCGCCCGGCCCTCGCCACCCTCGACGCGATCTTGGCCGCGCCCCAGGAGCAACTGGTGCGGTAGACAAGCTGATGCAACGTCGCATGCCAGCCCCCGCCCGGTGGCTGAAGCCACGGGCTAGGATCTGCGAAGCCTGCTGAAGCGGGCTAGTCCAGCCTGCGAAGGCAGGCTTCGTAGCACAGAGCCGGGGGCTTCAGCCCCCCGGCATGCGCTGTTGGCTATAGCGCACGGCCCCCGCTTCACGATGAAGCGGGGGCCGTCTGCTGCTGTGCTGCTTCCTGTATACTACAGATGCACACAGTTCGCGCCAATAGGAACGTTGCCTGCATGGTCGATCTCGCCTGGTACTATCCATTCTATGCGCTGGCTGCGCTGACGGCGGCGGGCATTTTGCTGACCCTGTCGCTGTATGCGTGGCACCGGCGCAGCGTCACGGGCGCAACCGGCTTCTTCGCGATGATGTGCGTGGGTTGGGTCTGGATGCTCTTTGCGGCCCTGGAGTTGCTTGTCCAGGATGTCTCGCTCAAGAGCTTCTTTAACAATATCCGCTACTCCGGCGTGGCCTGTATGCCCTTTGCCGCCATGGTGGCGATGCTTGAATTTACCGGGCGCGGCGACTGGCTCCGCACCCGCTGGCTGCTTGGCCTGATCATCATTCCCCTGCTTGGGCTGCTGATGATCTGGACCAATGAGCTGCACCATCTGCTCTGGCACGACTATGTGGTGCGCCAAGTTGGGCAGATGCTCGTCCCACAGCGCCACTACGGCTGGTGGTTCTATGTCCAGACCGGCTACAACCAGGTGATGGCGCTGCTCACGCTGAGCCTGTTGATCCATGCGATTGCGACCCAGCGCCCGCCCTACCGCTCCCAGGCGCTGCTGATGCTGCTCGGGGCGAGCAGTGTCTTTCTTGCGGATGTGCTGTGGCTCTTCCATCTGGTGCCAGGGCCGGGGCTGTACCCCTTCAGCCTGATCTTCCTTGGGTTGCTAATGGCCTGGGCCTTGTTCCGCTACCAGCTCTTCGATCTGGTGCCGGTGACGCATCAGGCGCTCATCCAGAGCATGGGCGATAGTCTGTTTGTCCTCGACAGCCGCTTGCGCCTGGTCGAGCTAAACCCGGCGGCCCAGCGCCTGAGCGGGTGTACGCCCGCCGAGGCCATTGGCAAACCTGCCGCCGAGGTGCTGGCGCCACAGTTGTTGGCGCATGTACAGCGTGCGACCGATCAGGTCGTTCATGTTGATCTGGTCTGTGAGCGACACGGCGGCCCCCAGATGTATGAGGCCCAAATCACCCCACTGCACACCAAGCGCGGCCTGCTGGCGGGGCACTTTATCGTGCTGCGCGACATCACCGAGCGCAAACAGATCGAGCAGGCGCTCCGCATCAGCGAGGAGCGCTTCCGCATGTTGGCGGAGAACGCCCAACATATCATTTTCCGCCTTGCGCTGCTGCCCACGCCGCACTTTGC
>CAIWXH010000481.1 GCA_903916565.1 uncultured Oscillochloris sp.
GCCCTGAGCGGTAGTCCAGGAACCGTCCATGTCGAGGCCCGTCACTAGGCGCATCCACGTGGTTGTTGAGCTTGAGCGCCAGCGCGACCTACTGCGCCGTCAGCAAGAGCGGGATCAGCGCGTACTCGCCGCGCTCTACAATATCAGCTTGGCGTGCCGCGAGCACCCCACCTTCCGCACGATCTTCCAGACGATTCAGCATGAACTGAGTACCGTCTTCAGCTTCGACGCGGCCTACATCGCCTTCTGCGACGAACGCCCCGAGTACTTTAAGTGCGCCCTGCTGGTTGATGAGGGCGTGAGCCAATACGTCGAGGGTGCCGAGTACGGCCATATTACAGGGCAAGTCGTCCGCAGCGGCCAGCCCTTGCTCTACCGCGATTTGGTCGCCGAACGCAACCCCGGCCAGCCCACCACCCCGTTTGGCAACCACGAGAAACGCTCACGCTCGTGGCTCGGCGTGCCGCTGCTGATCGGCCACGCCTCCGTGGGCGTCATCTCGCTCCAGAGCTACGCCATCGGCATCTACATCGAGGCCACCCGGGATCTGCTTCAGCGCATGGCGAACGTGATCGCCGTGGCGCTTGAGAATGTGGCCCTGATCGAGCGGATGGACAGCCTGAGTGCGGCCCGCGAGGCGCAGGTAGATGCCCGCACCGAGGAGATTAACGCCCTCAGCGCGATCTCGGCGGGCCTCGTGGTGCGCCAACCGCTCGCCAAACTGCTTGGCGGTGCCCTCGACATTGTCCTCGGCCTGCTCAAGCTTGAGGCCGGGAACGTGCGCCTGCTCGACGAACCGCGTGAGTATCTCGTCCTCTACGCCCAGCGCGGTTTCTCGGCGATCTACGAGCAGCGCACCAAACGCTCGCTGCTCGCCAGGAGCCCCATCCGCGAGGTCGTGCATAGCGGGAACCCCACCGTCATCAGCCACGACTGGAACGCACGCTATCAGGGGATTGGGCTGCCCTTCGAGGTCTTCCCACCCTTCGAGAGTTCACTCATCCTGCCGCTCACGATTGGCTCCGTCGTGATCGGCACGCTCAGCCTGTTCGGCTTCGCGCCCCACGAGTTCGATGAGCGCGAGATCAGCCTCGGTCAGGCGGTCGCCAACCAGATCGCGATTGTGGTCGAAAACACCCGCCTGCTTGAAGAACACGAGCGACAGATCGCCGAACTGCGGGCGCTGGGCGAAGTAAGCGCCACTGCCTCGACCGCGCAGGATGCGCGTACCCTGTTGGAAAGTGTTTACGCGGCGCTCCATGCCTTTATCTCGCTCGATGTCTTCTCGATGTTTATCTACGACCCCGAGCGGGGCGTGATCACCGATGGGCTCACCATTGACCAGGGGCAGCCCTATCACGCCTGGGAAAACCAGCCGCCGCCGCCGCGCTCGCTCACGGCCCGCCTGCTGCGTACCGGCGAGGCGCTGCGCTTTGGCGATCTGCCCACCGAAATTCACGCCTACCCCGATGTTGACCCCGCGCCCACAGGCTCCCAACGGCGCTTGCGCTCGTGGCTTGGGATGCCCCTGCGCGACCTCGATGGCCGCGTGATCGGCCAAATCAGTGTGCAGAGCTACACGCCGGACGTATTCGGTGCCCGTGACGAGCGCTTTCTGCACAATGTCGCGGCCCAAGTGGCGCTGCACATCCAAAATGTGCGCCTGCTAACCCAGCGCGAGCGCCAGATTGCCGAGCTTGAGGCGATTGGCCAGATCGGCAAGCTGATCACCGCCTCCGCCGACCTCGACCAGATGCTCGCCGAGGTGTATCGGATCTTCAGCGAACTGACGGGCGCCCCGGTCTTCGCCCTGCTGGTCTGCGAGGCCGAGACGAGCCTGATCACCAACGCGGTGTTTGTCGAGCAGGGCCATTGGGTGCCGCTCGATATGGTGGGCCGCAAGGTGACCGCTGACTCCCTCAGCGACTGGATTCTGGCCCACCGCGAGCCGCTGCTCTTTCACGATCTGGACGAGCAGCGGCAAGAGTTGGTGCGGCGCGGCATCGAGCCACAGGTGATTGTCCCGACCCAGACCGTCCGTTCGTGGGTGGGCGTGCCCGTCGTCGCCCGCGATGGCGAGCTGATTGGCGTCCTCTCCATTCAGGACTACCGCCCCTACCGCTATGACAGCGGCACGCTCGATCTGCTTAGCCAGGTAGCGAGCCACATTAGCCTCGGCGTGCAAAAGGTGCGCCTCTTCCGTGAGCGCGAGCTTCTGCTCATCGAGGCTCAGACGCACGCCGAAGCCGCCGAGCGTCAGGCCCACCGCATCGAATTGGTTCACCGCATCGCCTCGGTGCTGTCGGCCCGCCTTGACCAGCAAGAGATCCTCGACATCGCCGCCCGCGAACTGGTGCAGCTCTTCTGGGCCGACCACACCGGCACCGTCATGCTTACCGATGATGTTCACGGCTACCTCGCCGCCGAGTACCCCGACACCGGCAGCGTCGGCAGCGAACTCGACCTACGCACCAATCCAGCAACCAAGCGGCTGGCCGAGACCCGGCGGCCTGTGGTGATCACCGACATTGAGCATGACCCGCTGGCCCTTGAGTCGCGTGACCTCTGGCGCTCGTTGGGCATCGAGTCAATAGTGCTTGTGCCGCTGATCAGCCGCGACCGTGTCTTTGGCTCGATTTCGCTTGATAGCTACAGCGGCCCGTTCAGCTTCAGCGACGAAGAGCTTGAGCTGATGCTGACGGTCGCCACCGCCATCGCCGCTGCCATCGAGAACGCCCAACTCTTCGCCGCCGAGCAGGAGCAGCGCCGTACCGCCGACACGCTACGCGAGATGGCGCGTGTGCTCAGTTCGTCGTTTGACCCCAACGAGGTGCTGCGCCTGGTGCTCGACGAACTGGGCCGCGTAATCTCCTTTGACACCGCCTCGATCATGCTGGTGGACAACGCGCACCTGCGGATGGTCGCCTTCAAAGGCTGGGCGCCCGAGGCCGAGCCGCGTGGCCTGAGCTTGCCGCTCGACGGCAGCGCCGCTGGCACGGTGGTGCGCCGCTGCGAGCCGATGCTCTACATCCAGGGGCGCGGCGAGTCGCCCTGGATCAACTTGCCAACCGCCGCCAACATTCGCTCGTGGATTGGCGTGCCGCTGATCGCCCGTGGCCGCGTCCTTGGTGTCCTCAACATCGACTCGCGCATGCCAGTGGGGGAACATGCCGTCACCACGCCCGCCCGCATTTTTAGCGAGCGTGACATCGAGGTGGCGCGCACCTTCGCCAACCACGCCGCACTCGCCATCGAGAACGCGCACCTCTATCAAGAGTCGGTCGCCAGAGTCGAGCAGGAGTTGGAGATCGCCCGCCGCATCCAGTCGAACCTCTTCCCCCGCGAGTTGCCGTCCATCCAGGGGCTTGAACTGGCCGCCCGCTGTCTGCCCGCCCGCGAAACCGGCGGCGACTTCTACGACTTACTCGACATGGATGGGCGCGTCGGCGTGATCGTCGGCGATGTCAGCGGGAAGTCGCTGCCCGCCGCGATGCTGATGGCGGTGGCCCGCTCGACCGCCCGCTCGGAGGCGCGCAACCACACGACGCCATGGGTCGTGCTGACCCAGACCAACCGTTGGCTGGTTGACGATGTGCCGCACAACAACTTTGTGGCCCTCAGCTACGCCTTGGTGGACCCTTTCGCACGCCAGCTTGTCCTGGCCTCGGGCGGGCAACTCGCCCCGCTGCTGCGTCAGGCTGACGGTACCACCACCTACCTCGCCGCGCCCGAATGCTTGCCGCTCGGCCTCAGCCACACAACCGCGTTCAGCCAAGTCGAGCTGGCGCTGAACCCCGGCGACACGCTGCTCTTTTACACCGACGGCATCGTCGAGGCCCACGACCAGTACCGCAACCTCTTTGGCTTCGAGCGCCTCGCCCAGATCTTGCGCGACTGGGGCCACCTCGCCCCCACCGCGCTCATCGAGCACATCCTCCACGAGGTTCACGCCTTCAGCGCAGGCACACCCACCCACGACGATATGACCCTGGTGGTGGCTAGGTTGGCGTAAATGGCACTCACGGTCATCTTCCCCGCCCTGCTCTGGCTCTTGCTGCTGCTGCCGCTGCTGTGGCTTTTCGCCTGGGCGACGTGGCTGCCCAACCGGGCGCGGCTAGGGCGCAGGCGCTACCTTGCGCTGCTTGGCGTGCGGAGCCTGCTGCTGGCCGCGCTGATTCTGGCCCTGGCGGGTGCCCAGGTGGTGCGTGCGGTGGAAGCAACCGCCGTCGTCTTTCTAATTGATGGCAGCGCCTCGGTGGCCCCGGCGCAGCGTGAACGGGCGCTGGCGTATGTCAATGCGGCCATCGCCGCCGGACAGCCGAGCGACCAAGCCGCCGTGGTGGTCTTCGGGGCTGCGCCCGCCGTCGAGCGCGCCGCCGCGCCGCTCGCCCCGTTGCGCCAGCTCACCTCTGCCGTGGTCACGAGCCGCAGCGACATCGCCCAGGCGGTGCAACTGGGGCTGGCCTTGCTGCCCGCCGACGCCCAAAAGCGCCTCGTGCTGCTCTCCGACGGGGCTGAAAACCAGGGCCATGCGCTGGAAGCCGCCCGCCTCGCCGCACTGCGCGGCGTGCCCATCGAGGTCGTCCCGCTGCGGGTCGCACGCGGCCCCGATGTGCTGGTAGCCGCCGTCAGCGCGCCCAGCAGCGCCCGCGCCGGCCAGGACATTCCGCTCACGGTCAGGCTGGAAAGCGGCCTCACCGGCCTGGCGCAGGTTGAGATTCTCGCCGACGGGCAACTCGTAAGCACCCAGGCGCTCACGCTGAGTGCAGGCGTGAACCGCGAGCTAACGGTGCGCCTCCCCGCCGGGACGCCGGGGTTCCGCCGCTTCGAGGCGCGGGTCAGCGCGCCGGGGGACACGCAGCCGCTCAACAACAGCAGCGCGGCCTTCACCCAAGTGGAAGGCCCACCACGGGTGCTGCTCGTCGCCGGGTCTGACGACCGTACCGCGCCGCTGCGCGCCGCGCTGGCCGCTGGCGAGGTGAGCATTGACACGCTTGACCCGGCGCAACTGTCGGGCGACCAAACCGTCTTGCGCCAGTACGCGGCC
>CAIWXH010000482.1 GCA_903916565.1 uncultured Oscillochloris sp.
AAGGTGCTGCGTGACCGCCGCCCCGGCACGATGCACGCCCTGATCTTCTTCGGCTTCCTGACCCTTTTCATCGGCACCGACATTATCGCCGTCGAGGAAGATTTCACCGTGCCCTTCATGGGCGCGTCTGGGAAGATTCTGGTCGGCGGCTTCTATCAGGGCTACGAGCTGATCATGGACACGCTGGGGTTGGCCTTTGTGGTCGGCCTGCTCTGGGCCGCCTGGCGCCGCTACCAGCAGAAAGAGGCCCGCCTCGACAGCCGCAGTACCGACGCCTGGGTCCTCGCTGTCTTGCTCTTTCTCGGCCTCGGCGGCTTTCTGATTGAAGGTCTGCGGCTCGCGAACCAGACCATCGGCGGCGTCCTCGTCTACAATCAGGGCTGGGCGCGTGGCGCCTTCGTCGGCTTCGCGTTCGCCACGCTCTTTCGGGCCATCGGGCTTGGCGACGGTAGCTCCGTGGCGCTTGGCCTGCACATGGTGCTCTGGTTCACCCACGCCGGGGCGACCGGAGCCTTCATCGCTTCGCTGCCCTTCACCAAGTTCAAGCACATTTTCTACACGCCGCTCAACACCTTTTTTCGCAATACCGAGCCGAAGGGTCGGCTTGCGTTCATCCCCGCCCTTGAGGCCGAAATCGAGAAAGACGAGCCGCGCCTGGGCCTCGCCACGCTGGCCGACCTAAGCTGGAAGCAGCGCCTTGACCTTGACGCCTGTATGCGCTGCGGGCGCTGTCAGGCCAACTGTCCCGCCCACGCCGCTGGCACCGATCTCTCACCCAAATTCATCATCGCCAAGCTTGGCGACCTGATGCGCCAGGAGCCGATCTGCTTCAAGGATGGCACCGTAAAGCCGGTCGCTATGTTGAAAACCGGGGAGGCCAGCAAGGGTGACCCAGCGCACAACGGCACCGTCGAGGTCGAGACGATCCCGCTCTACGGGAATCTGTTCACCGAGAACGAACTGTGGAGCTGCACCACCTGTTACGCCTGCGTCCACGAGTGTCCGGCGATGATCGAGCATGTGGACGCCATTGTTGGTGCGCGGCGTCACCTGACGATGATCGCCAGCGAGGTGCCCCAGGGCGTCAAGCGCGTGCTTGAGGGCATTGAGCGCGCTGGCAACCCCTGGCGTCTGCCCCAGCGCGAGCGCACCGCGTGGGCCGCTGGCCTTGATGTGCCGACGATGGCCGAGAAAGAAAGCGCCGAGGTGCTCTACTGGGTTGGTTGCGCGCCCAGCTATGACGAGCGCAGCAAAAAGGTCGCCCGCGCCTTCGTCCAGCTAATGCAACAGGCGGGCGTAGACTTCGCCATTCTCGGCGACGAAGAAACCTGCAATGGCGACCCGGCCCGCCGCATGGGCGAAGAGCTGCTCTATCAGGCGCAGGTGCAGCAGAACGTCGCGACGATGCAGCAGTACCAGTTCAAAAAGGTGGTCACCACCTGCCCGCACTGCTTCAACACGATTAAGAACGAGTACCCGCAGTTCGGCGGCGGCGCTGGCACCACGTACGAGGTACTCCACCACACCGAGTTGCTGGCCGCCCTCGTGACCGAGGGCAAGCTGACGCCCGCCACTCCGGTGCAGGCGAAGGTAGTCTTTCACGACCCCTGCTACATCGGGCGCTACAACGACATTTACGACGCCCCGCGTGCGTTGCTGCAAAGCATCCCCGGCGTCGAACTGGTCGAAGCGCCGGAGCGTAACCGCGAGCGTGCGCTGTGCTGCGGTGGCGGGGGCGGCAATGTCTGGCTTGAGGGCTGGGGCAAAGCGCAGGTCAACTATCTGCGCCTGGAGCAACTCACCGGGAATAGCCCCGACACACTGGCGCTAGGCTGCCCGTTCTGTATGGTCATGTTCGAGGACGCGGCCAAGAACACCGGGCGCGACGAAAGCCTCCGTCGGCGCGACGTGGCCGAGTTGCTGCTTGAGGCGGTGACCCCAGTTGAGCGCAGCTAAGACAAGGTTTCAGGGTTTAGGTTTCAGACCGAACGCATCAGCAGGCCCTGAGCGCTCGGGGGTTGCTCTCGGCACCAATGGCGTCCTGATGCGGCAAAAGCGAAAGGCGCTCTGTCAAAAATGACAGAGCGCCTTTTTCACGTTAGACAAGGTTCGCGGATGCGCTCTAACTGAAACCTGAAACCGGGCACCTGAAACCTTGCCTTGGGTGTGCTGGAAACGAACTGGCTGAGAGGCGTCGAGTCAGCCCGTACCGGGGCGCTTAGTAGCGCCGACCACCGCCACCGCCACCGCCGCCGCCGTAGCCACCACCACCGCCGCCGCCGTAGCCACCACCGCCGCCGCCGTAGCCACCACCGCCGCCGCCGCCATCACGACGAGGGCCACCGCCGCCACGGGGGCCGCCCTTATCTTCGGCCTCGTTCACGCGGATGGGCCGACCGCCAACCTCAAAGCCATCGGTGGCGCGAATCACTGACGAGACATCATCGACATCGATTTCGACAAACCCGAACCCGCGAGAGCGACCTGTGTCGCGGTCATGGATAACGCGGGCGCTTTGAACATCACCGTGTTGGCGAAAGACTGTCTCTAGCTGCTGGTCATCAACGCCCCAGGCCAGATTGCCGACAAAAAGCTTCACATGCATTCCGGTCCATCTCCTGCGTGCCAGGCCATACCGTGGCACCGCTTCGGCAGGGGTGTGCCCTGCGCTCCTCACTCCATCCAGACCATGCCGATTAGCTGACCCGCACACGCTACGCCTCGAAGCGTGCTTGGCGTTGATACAACGTCGCGTGCTTTACCTCTGGCGTGGAGGTCGGTGCACGAGGAGACTATCCTTCGCAGGGGGACTCTTGCGGCAGCGTGACGTCGTAGACAAACGGAGTGTACCATAGAGAAACTATTTTGAGAAGCCCCCTAAACGGATTTAAGGTAACATTTACCTACGCTATTATGAAATCACAATGTTTCTTATTGTGCAAATTAGAGTCACACGTCACAAATTATGGGCACCGTACGCGCAGGCCATTAGCTTTTGGTGCGTTTCTGTTCCTCGCTGTAGCGCTTCAGGTGGACAACGGTCTTGCTGAGTTGATTCACGGCGTTGTGCATCTGGGTAAAAATGGCCTCGTACTCGTCTTCCGAGAGCGAGTCATCATCTTCGGTCAGGCGCTTTAATTGGCTACCGAGGATGCTGACGGGGCTGTAGAGTTGTTGGATGATCTGTTCGATCACTTGGTCGGGGGACAGATTGTTCCAGTCCTGAAGCTCTGGACGGGGATGTTGCTCACTCATTGGGTGTCCTTATCGTCGTGGTTGAACTAGGCCGATGCTGCAACGACCGGCAACCACCATGACCGTGACCAGCGCGACGAAGTGGTGATCGGGGCTAATCCGCACACCCGCGATCCATGTCAGGTTGTACCGATCCTTGGTGGTGAAGCAAGTTGGCTTTGTGTTCACAGCGCGGTGTCCAGCGGTGAAGACTACAGCCAAGCCGACAAGACGACCGCATCTACGCGGTATTGTAACACACAGGCGTCGCCGAGGGTGGCACGAGCAACGCTCTGGTCAATCTTCCTGGCGATTTCCGCGTCCGCTGTAGTTCGTAAACTGTGTTTAACAGGAACTCATAGGCGTATCTCATAGTTCCAAAGCACAAACACTCTTGACAAGGTATTTCCTCTGCATTATACTCAGGGCGTCCACAGTAAAACATTTTGGTGAAAGCAACAAAATCACCGTGAGCCGACAGGATTTACGGGTTGTTGTTTGTCCAAGGGTGGCATGGTCACCCGTATTTGTTGCATGTTGCATCAGTTGAATGAACAAGGAGTACCATCATGCCCACGAATGGCGCGATCTCTGAGCGAACGCCCCTCTCAGTGCTGCTGTACCACGAAGCGATGCGGCGCAACCAGTCGCTGAGCATCTTCGCTGATGAGCTCGACATCGGCGCGATCTCGTTGCGCCAGTTTATTCTGGGCAAGACCCAGCGCCCCCGCCAGAAGACCCTAGAGATCATCGGTGACGCGCTTGGCCTCTCTGTCGAAGAGGTGCGCCAGCGTATGAACTACATTCCCGAGGTGGCCCCAGGCTTTGGCGACTGGCTCGACGCCCGTATGAAGGGTAAGTTCTCACGCGCGAAGCTGACCCGTGAGACAAAGATCAGCGACGGTGCCTTACGCAACTACCTCAGCGGTCAGACCTTTCCCGACTCCGATCAGGCCCAGCGCCTCTCTGAAGTGCTTGGCATTGAGCCGCTTGAGATCGCCCGTGTGATTGTCTCGAATGAGGTTGCCCAGCGGGGCGGTGAGGTCGCCCCGGTCGGCTCCGATGTGGACGATGATCGGGAGTTTGAGGCGCCCGACGAGGTTGGAGCGGCCCCGCCCGTCTTCACCCCGTCCACCGCGTTGGTAAGTGCCCCGCCGAGCAGCCACGACGAGGCGCAGATCCTTGGCCTCTGGCATCAACTGCATCCCCAGGCCCGTCGGGCGACCCTGAGCTATATCGCGATGCTGTTGGCCGAGCGCTAAGCCAAGGTGTCAGGTGTCAGCAAGCGCTGCGTGTGCCCAGACGGTAAAGCATCCACGAACCTAGTCTAAGCTCTTTTGATGATTTAAGACCTGTCAGGTGCCGCACCTGACAGGTCTTTGCATAGGCGCTTAGGGCGCCGCCTTGGCGCTACGCCGTCGCCCAAGCAGGTAGGCGGCAAACAGCACCGCCGAGCGGGTAAATCTGGCGGCGCTGTCGAGCGAGAGCGTGCCGCCGGTAACCACGGCGGTGCCGGTGGTGTCGTCGGCGAAGGCGGGCATGGCTAAGGCGAACGTGAGCAAAAGGGCGGCGGCAGCGGCGCTGACATGGGTGAGGACGTTATGACGCGGGGTTTCGCGGCGTTTGGCCGGCCTGGGCGGGCCATTAGTCCGCCACGCTACGCTGCGCTTCGGCATGAAGGACGGCGCGCAGGAACGTGCCGGTGTGCGAGTCCGCAGCGCGGGCGATCTCCTCGGGGGTGCCCTGGGCGACCACCGCGCCGCCGCCGTCGCCGCCCTCGGGGCCGAGGTCAATCACCCAGTCGGCGGTCTTGATCACGTCGAGGCTGTGCTCAATCACGATGACGGTGTTGCCGCTGTCCACCAGGCGGTGCAGCACGCGCAGCAGATTCTGCACATCGGCGAAGTGCAGGCCGGTGGTCGGCTCATCCAGAATGTAGATTGTGCGCCCCGTCGCGACCCGCGCCAGCTCTTTGGCGAGCTTGACGCGCTGGGCCTCGCCGCCCGAAAGGGTGGTCGCGGGCTGGCCGAGCTTGAGGTAGTCGAGGCCGACATCGTGCAGCGTCTGGAGGATGCGGCGCACCCGTGGCACGTTGGCGAAAAACTCAAGCGCGGTCTGCACGTCCATGTCGAGGATGTCGGCAATGGACTTGCCCTTGTACTTGACCTGGAGCGTCTCGCGGTTGTAGCGGCGGCCTTTGCACTCGCTACAGCGCACCCAGACATCGGCCAAAAACTGCATGTCAATCTTGATCTCGCCGTTGCCTTCACAGGTTTCGCAGCGCCCGCCGCGCACGTTGAAGCTGAAGCGCCCGACCGCGTAGCCGCGCAGCTTGGCCTCGGCGGTGGAGGCGAACAGCTCGCGCAGCATGTCGAAGAG
>CAIWXH010000483.1 GCA_903916565.1 uncultured Oscillochloris sp.
ACTACCAAGGGGCCGACGATACCGCGCCCCAGGCGCGGATCGTGCGCCCGCTGCGCCTGGAGCGCCACGGGCCGTGGTGGTATCTGCACGCCTACTGCCTGCGGGCGCAGGCCGAGCGCTGCTTCCGCCTTGACCGGGTGCGGGGGCTGGCCGTGGCCGACGCCCCTCGCCCGGTGACGGGGAAGCGGCGGCGGGCGCCCCGCCGACCGCGCAGTAGCCCACGCAGCGGCTTCTTCGCGGGGCCACCCGACCCGTCCCCCGATCACCCGTTGGTGGGTGTGTGGCTGGATGCGGGGTAGGGCAATTCAGACCAGCCAATGGGTTGGCTCGGTGGTGACTCGCCCGATTCCGTAGATGGCGATCTGCTGCACGGCCTCGCTATCGAGCCGGTAGCAGCGCACGCTATCGGTGTTGACATCGATGAGCGCCCGCAGGTCGCGCCCCAGCTTCGCCAGTTCGTCCCGGCTGAGCAGACACTCGAAGACGCTGTACTGCACGCGGGTGCCGTAGCCCTTGAGCAGCTTCATCACTTTCGTGCGCCGTTTGTCCACGACAATGTCGTAGCTGATGATGGGGTGATCAGCTTTTTTTTGGGAAAAGTCCCGCTAAGGATAATCGGGGCTTTTTCGCATCAGGAAGGCATATCAGGCGCTTGATGGTCTTGTTGAGCGACGCGATGTGGGCCGACTGGATCGCGTTTGTCGTAGAATGTTCGATGCAGAATCAGAGGATTTCGCCGGTCTCCACACGCTAACAGTACCGCTAACGAGTAAGGACACCCTGCCCACCTGCGTCGGCGGAGAATCGCCGTTCTCGGTCGAGTTTGCGCCTTGTGGCCAGTGGCACAATCACACTTCGTTGCCTGCACTGCATTCCGATGCGCTTAGCGTGGTCGCATGCTTGTACTGTTCTCCGCACGTTTCCACCCCAAACTCGTCGGAGAACACTCGCGCCCCAGCAAGAGGTGGTCCTACCCGCGACAGATGACCCTAATCATACTCGGTACCAGGTGGAAGCGTGCGAGATTTGCTGATTCTGCGTCCAGCATTCTACGACGAACGCGATTGGATCGATCCAAATTATGTCGTTCGACACCAGCGCAGATAGCTAATTATGGCTTCCTGATGCGAGAAACCCCCAATTGACCTTAGCGGGACTTTTCCCGAAAAAATGCGAGGAGGCCATGATCTGCTTGCAGCGATCCTGGAACTTGTCCAGGAGATCATGCGTGGACATATGGTTGATCGCATCGGCGTACATACGCGCCATACTCGTGTAGAATGCCGTGCCGCTCTCGCCGTAGGATCGCATGTAGGCCACGATGGTCTCGACATAGTGGAGCATGATCTCGACGACGCTCTCGGGCGATGTGGCGAGCTTCTTATAGTCCAGCACCGCGCGGCGGGCGACCGCGATGCGGCCCGGGCCGGGCCGGAGCCCTGGCGGGAAGAACTCTTTGGTGATGATCGCCTGGTAGCGGTCGAGCAACTCTTGGCTATAGGTGCCGTGGATCCGCAGCGTGGAGAACTCCTTCACCGCCTCATACTGCGTGTAGAGGGCGACGATCTCCTCGATCAGCTCGGGCGGCGACTTGGCGGCGAGGTGCTGCCGAAGCTCGCGGACTGAGGGTTTCTTGGCCATGGTATCCCTCCTTTGCGCTGCGGAGGTGTGACCTGCTACAGCGTTACAAGCTGGCACGCCGGCTCGTAGCCCTTCCCGCCCTCAGCAAGCTCGTAGTACTGTACTGGAGTAAGCGCATTGAGGTGCCAGCCGATGAGGACTGCCACACCAAGCGGCGCGGACATAAAGAGGTGGGTCTCGCCGCCCGGTCGGTGGTGACGTTGGATCAGCGTCCGCACCTGGGCGGCGATTGCCTGCGCATCGTATTCGCTCATCCTGCTGTTGGGGCCATCCTTCGGTTCGAGCCGCAGCCGCAGGCCAATCGGCAGGGGGTAGGCGCGCAGATAGGCGTCAACAAAGGTGCTGATTTCACCGCGTTCACGGTTAACATTCAGCTCGACCGTGAGATCTGGCCCCTCGCCAACCAACGTGGGCTGCACATCGCCACACGGCGCGAGGCGCGCATCGTGGGGCACCGCGCGCCACCAGCTCGGGCCCTGTTGAACGCGGATGAGCGTCCCCGTAACCTCGCGGAAGGCGTAGCCGAACGCCAGCCCGGCACCAAGCCGCGCTTTCCCGCTCAGGTCGATCTGACGGAGGCCGTGGGCCTTCAGCGCCTGACGCAGATCGGCTAGGGCCGGCAGCAGCTGCGTGCGCCAGGTCTCCGGGTCTGGGTAGTGACCATCCTGGTAGGCTGACTCCCAGTTGAGCCGCAGACCCTGGGGCTGGTCGAATGCAACACCGGCAAACGTCGTCAGGCCGATGCTCGCGCGACCGCTGCGGACGCGCAGGCTGGCCTGGCGCGCGAGAAGCAGCTGGAGCGCATCGCAGGCGACCATGGCCAGCCCGTTCGCATCATGCGCGGTTGGCTCAGGTTCGGTGTCAGTCCAGCCCAGATCGGCTGGATTGACGAAGGGCTTCAGTGCGCGACGGGTAACTCCGTCGCGTAGGACGATCACGGGTAGGCCCCGCTCGCGGCTCTCTCGGCGTAGCTCACGTATGGCTGCCTCAAAGCCCTGCTCATTGTCGAGATCATCGCCGGTGGCATGGAGAAGGGCACCATCGGCCTGTGTCAGATGGGGATTCTCCACCAGACCACGCAGCGCCAGGGCCTGGCGCAGCGCCGCAACCTGGCTGCGCGGTGCCTCGCTCCGAATGGAGATACTCAGCGGGGTGGGGGGCAGCGGCGGCGGGTCGCCGCAGAGCCGCCCGCTCTCGACGCGGGTGTAGAGCACCGGCAGCCACCAGGCGCTGTCGAGCGGCAGATCGGCGCGGGCGACGGCGACCGCCCGGTCGATGGAGCAATGCTGAAACAGCTCGCGCAGCACCACCGGCATGAAGCGCGCGATCAGATCAGCGGGGGCCAACCCCTGCATGGCGATGACCGCCGGGATACCCGCGCGGGCCAGCTGCGGGCCGAGCGCCGCCGTGGCCGCGACCGGGTCGCCGCTGCCGGCGCTGTGGCAGGCGGCGAGGATCACCAGGAGCGGCCGCTGGGCCGCATTGAGCGCCGTGAGCTGGCGGATAAGCTCGGCGCCCGAGAGGCGCGCGACGGTGCCGTCGTCCTGCTCCAGCCAGAGGGTCGGCTCGCCCTGCGGCCCCAGCGTGCCGTGACACACGAGGTAGAGCAGGTCGCAGCCGCGGCGCAGCAGCTCGTTCAGCCGGGCCGGGGTGGCCCGGCCGAGCGGAGCGTCGGGGGCAAGCGCCGCCAGCCAGGGCGCATCAGACAGAGCCTGCTGGGCGCGGGCCAGCTCGGCGGCGGTGTCGAACACGCTCAGGCCATAGCGCGGGGCGTCGGCGGGGCAGGCGACCGCGATCAGCGCCCGCAGCGCGTCGGCAGTCGGCGTCGGCACCGGCTGCGGGTTGCTGGTCGGCACATAGCGCAGCAGCGCGACCCGCCCGCCGGCCGCGATTGGGGTACCGACCGGGTCGCAGAGGCGCTCCCAGCGCAGGGCGTGGAGCGCGGCGGCCTCCTCGGCGATGCGCAGGCGCAGGCGCAGGTCGGCCCCCTTCCCGGCGGCGTATGCCTCGGCGCGATCCCAGACCGAGCGATCGCGAAAGACTGTGTCGGCGAGCAGCCGCCCGTAGTCGAGCGGGGAGAGCTCAGCGGCGCGCAGCGCCACGAAGTCAATGGGCAGCGCAGCACCGCCCAACAGCTCCGTATCGCTGGCACTGCCGAGGTCGCGCAGGCTGGCCGCCATCGTGTAGGGTGTGGTAGCACCGCTGATGCGCAGATCAAGGTCGATGATCGACTTCGCCATATGGCGTTGATCCCCTGTCGCAGAAGGCCCCACGTCGGCCTCCGTGCCTAACTCTTCTTCGTCTTGGGCGCACGGCGCACGCTGAGGATGGTGCGCCCACCGCGCTCCGCGACGCCTGTGACCTCAACCCGCGCCAGGTTGCCCACTTGCCAGCCCGGCGTGTCGTCGGCGATGGCCAGGCTGGCCAATACCGCATCGGGCGGGTGGCCGGGGACGCCGATCAGGATGACACTGTCGCCGCGCTCGATCACCGTGCCGGCGAAGACCGCGCCGACGACAGGGATGCTGCGGGTAGACGTGGGCGCGGTCGCCGGGGCGGGAGTTGCGCCAATTGTCTCGGATGGATTGACACTATCTGCCTTTGGCGTGTCCGCCACCCCAATGCCCGGCGGCACCACCCCGGCCACCACCAGCCGCCCGTAGCCGCTGGATGTCTTTGCACCAACGCCGCAGTGCATCCCGCCCCAGGCGATGAGCTGGAGCGCCCGCTCCACCCAGGCCGAGGGGCCGGCCAGGGCGATCAGGTAGGCCCCGCTGGCGCTGATGAAGGGCACCGGCACAGGGCTGTCCCAGTCGGCCGGTGGCGCGCTACCGCCCTGGTTGTAGTAGGCCTGATGGTGGACGGTGAGCACATCCGGGGCCAGGGGCCGGTCACCCTCGGCCGAGCCAGGGATGTACAAGGCGTCGAAGAAGGTAACATAGCCGGCGCTGTCGGTAGAGCCGAACAGTGTGGTGTAGGCGGGCGCATCGGCAGCCCATTCAGGGCCGAAGACCTGGCGGGCGCAGGCGGCGGCCAGGCCCTTGAGCGCACTGCCAGGAATCATCGGCACGCCGTAGGTGCGCTGGAGCGTGACGGCGGTCTCCAGCACGCTCTCGGCGCCGAGCCCAACGATCATGCGTCCGAGCACGGTGGCCCGCTGGGTCTGGGCACCATGCGCGGCGAGGGCGGATCGCCAGCGCTCAAAGAAGCCGACGTAGGCGCCGGGGACACGCAGCCCGGCCACCTCCTCGACCAGCCGGGCCTGGGCGGTGCCCTGCTCCTCGCTGCCGCGCTGCTGGCGGCGCGCATCCTCGATATACTTGTCGAGCCAGAGCCCAGCGTTCACGCCCGGCTGCGGGCGCTGGCGGGCCAGGGGTGTGCGGCGGGTGCTCATTGCTCCACCTTCTGGTCAGGGGTGACATCAAGCACCGACTGGGCGAAGCGCTTGAACCAGAGCAGCGCTGCAAGGGCGTCCTGGGTTAGGCGCATATAGTCGGCCAGGGGCGCGTCGCGGCTGAGCTGAATGAGATCGGCGCGGGGCGCACGGTCCAGCACGATGGCGAGGTCGTCGAGCAGCCGCTGCATCACCGGCTCGCGCCGGGCATCGACGAAGGCGAGGGCCTGGGCCAGCCCGGCGGTGCGGATAAGCACCGGGAGCTGGTGGGCCATCGAGCCGTACTTTGTCTTGTCTTCCTTACCCAGCTTGTCCGCCTCGCTGATCCGCTTGAACACAGCGGTAGCGAACTTCTGCTCACGGGTGTGCTGCATCGCGCCCTCCTATACGAGCTGCGTGCGGCAGAGCCCGCGCCCGACTGTCGCCTTGCCGCCGAGCTGCATGGTGCCGCCGGTCAGCCCGCCGATGACCGCGAAGACCTCGGCGACGCTGGCTTTGATCGGCGTGGCGACCAGCAGGCCGGCCAGGATGCTCTCGGCGGGCAGGGCCTCCTCGTACCAGAGGCCGCCCTGGGCCACGGTCTTCGTGTCGGGGAGCAGCCGCACCCGCGCGATTACCTCGGTGGCGGTGGTGAGCAGGAAGGCCAGCACATCGTCGTGAACGATACAGAGCCGGTCGGTGAGCATGGCCTGCCAGTCCGACTCGTGTGCAAAGATGCAACTGCCCAGCCATGTCGCCCACTGGCCCGCCGCCGGGTCGGCGGTGGCGTTGAGGTCGAGATCCTCCAGGATGACCTGTCGACCGGTCGCGCCGGGCAGGGTGATCGCGGCGCTGGCGGAGGCAACGATGCAGGACTCGGGCGTGGCGGGCCGGAGGGGCGCCAGCGCGGGCAGGTTCGTCTGCCCCGCGTCGGCGGCGTCGCGGGTGAAGCGAGCCAGGATGATCGGCGAGGTGACCCAGGCGAAGGTGCCGGCCAGGCTGCGCACGGGAAGTAGCAGCAGGCGCTGGTCGGAGAACTGGGCCGAGCCGGCGTGGTCGCTGGCGTTGGCCGTCTCGGGGCCAAAAATCCGCGTCCGGCTCTCGGCAGGGCACGCCTCACGCAGCGGGCCCTTCAGCGAGGAGCCAGGCAGGTAGGGCAGGTTGGTGGCCTTCTCGCGGGCGATCGGCAGGTCGATCACGCCAACGCCCTGGCCGGTGCCGGCGTGGAGTGGCGAGAGCGCGTGGACAAAGAGCAGGCGCGCGTTGTTCATCGGGCCGTTCTCCTCACAAGAAATTAAGAAATGCCTCAAGCACATCCGGGTTGCTGCCGAACAGCGGACGTCGCCCGTCGCGATCCATAATCTGGCTGGCCTCAGCGGGCGTGAGCGTATGATCGGGGGTGGCGATCACGTCTTTGCGCTGGCGTAGGTTCAGCCCGCCCGGCGGCACCCGTGGGGCGTCGAGCACCAGGGCCAGTCCAAGCGCCTTGCCGTCGCCGGCCACCAACGGGCGCAGGATCAGCGGACTGGCGAGCCGGTCGAGGTCGCCCACGCCCTGCAGGCTCGTCTGGTCGGGGTCGCCCTGATCCTTGAACTGGAAGATAATCGGCAGGCCGAAGGCAGCGCGCGGAAACTTGCCGCTGGTCGGCAGGGGCTGGTGGCGCGGCAGGCGGCGGCGGGTGATAGTGCGGATCGCCTCGGGCTCGGGCCAGCGGCTGCGCCCTGGCCGGCGCGGGTCGTCGCTGCCCGGCGGGCGCGGCTGGCGGAAGTCCTTCAGCCGGGTGAAGAGCTGCCTCCAGGCATCGACCGGGTCGGCCCAGAACGACGTCGGGCTCTGGCGCTCGGGTACCAAGCGGTACCAGCGCGGCTCGCGGCTCAGGTGTGGGATGCCGACCGGCCCATCTCCCGCGACGACGTGGTGGGCCAGTTGCGCAGCAAGCCAGCGCTCCATGCTGGTCGCCGCAGGCAGGTCGGGCTTCTGCCCATCGACCAGCAGACAGTGCAGGGCGCCGAAGCCGCGCCGGGTGCGCGCCCCGATTCCGCCGAAAGTCTCCCATGCCCAGAGGGCGGCCGCGATCTCGTCCTGCGGGCTGCCAGCAAAGTGCGCTGTATCGGCCTCTCGCCAGGTCGCCGGGGCGGTAATGGAAAGCGTGAAGGCAACCCCGTCGCGCACGGTGCCGCGCGCCTGCTGGAGCGGGAAGGCCACGTAGCTGAAGGGCGAGCGGAAATGGCCGACGCTGATCGGATCGCCGCGATTGTCGGTGAGCGGGCGGCCCCGGCTGTCTGGGACGACAAAGTCGTGGCCGGGTGCGACCTCGGAGACCACGATCTGCACCTGCGAGGGGCGGGGCGCGTCGTTCGTGCTGGCCGCGCCCCAGAGTCGGCCCTCGGCCTCGCGCAGCGCCGCGACCGTGGCGTAGTGGCCAGCGCGGGTCGCACGCCACCAGAAGCGCAGGTGGCCACGGATAGCGGTGCCACGCACCGGCGTAATCGGATCCTGCCGACTAGGGGCGACGCCGCCACCGAAGAGCGGGGTGATCAGCGCATAGCGGCGGGCCTGGATGATCTGAGCGACGCCACCTAGCGCGAGTAGGCTCGGCGGCGGGTTCGGGGGCTTACGCATGGGGCACCTCCTGCGCAGCCGACGTCTCCGGCCAGGCACCGACGACGGCCAGGCCAAAGCCGTCGAGCTGATCCTGAACAGCGTCGCTCACGTTCTGCATCCAGGTCTCCTTGAGCCAGTCCTCGACATCAGCATCGTCGGAAAAAGTGACATAGTAGACGCTTCCAGCCGGGGCGAGGTGGCGGGTCGGCTTCGGCTGGCCGTAGCTGCCGTTCTTGTTGCTATGGGCCATGTCCCAGCCTGAGATCGCCTGCGCCCGCGGCACGGCAGCACCCACCAGCGTTGCCGTTGCCTTGCCGCGCATCCACTTCGGGGGCGGGCGGTAGCCATCCTTGAAGCAGGCCGGGGTGAGCAGGATGACTCGGCAGCGCCGCTCGTGGATGATCCGTTCGCGCAGGCCCTCGGGCCAATCCGGGAAGCTCGGCGCGCCAATGCGCGACCAGCGCATCATGCGGCGCTCACCGCCCAGCGGCGCAAGGCCGCCGGAGAATCTCGGGGTTTGGCCATTCATGGAAGCAGCCAGGGCCAACCGGCGCGTCGTGAAGCCCCCCTCTTTCTGATGCTCGTGATCACGCCAGGTTAGCTCCAGCCCGCTGGTCTGAAACAGCGCACCCTCCAGCCCGGTCTGGGTATCAGCCTGGATGGAGACATGCACCCGCGTATCGATCTCCAGCCCAGCGATTCCCAGTTCCGCCGGGCCGCAGGTATCGTCCTCGGGCGCGGCGAGCCAGCGGGAGAACACATCCCAGTGCCAGAAACGTGGTGCCTTCGAGCTCAGCTTGTTTCGCTCGTAGCTGGCCGGGCTGACCGGCTGGAGCCCGTCGGGCATAGCGATACTCGCGCCGCCAGCCAGCGGGCGCGGGGCCAGCCAGCGGCGGCAGATCTCCGATTTGTCGGCACCATCAGGCATAAGCAGCAGCGCATCGGCAGGCGCAGGGATGAGCCAGTCGGCGATATCGCCTGCTGCCTCCGGGTGGTCATCATCGTGAAGCTGAACAAGCAGCGGCCCGCGTACCGCCCGCTTGAGTACCTCGCCGCTCTGGCCGCGGTCAAAGACACCGTCGTCCCTCAGCCCGACCTTATGGCGCAGCGCACCGGCGATCGTTGATGGGAAAGGGAAGGGTAATGTCGTCGCCCGCGCCCCAGGATTCGGCCCAAACGGACGACCATCGCGGACAATTAGCGGGTCGCGCGGCTCGATCAGCCACAGCGTCTCGTCAGGCTCGCTCACGCCGTGACTCCTTTCTTCTGCGGTATCGGCCCCAGCGCTCGCGCGAACTCCCGCGTGATGATCAGCTCGGTGGCGAGCTGGGCGCCCCCCCATCCTACCGTGGTATCGGCAGACTCTGGCAGCCTGCTCGCAAGGGTGAGCAGATCAACGTTCGCGTCGTCCGCTTCACCGTGTTGGCCGCGCTTGCGTTTGACAATCCGCAGCGCCTCGGCCTTCAGCGCATCAGGAGGAAGTGCGCGGCCCACGCGCTGCGCCAGATCATGCAGATCGTAGGCCGCGCCATCGGGGATGGCATCCTCCCGGTGGAGATCGATCAGATGGAGCAGGCGCTCGTAGAAGAGCGTGCCCCACTCGCCGGCGATGGTGCGATCACTGCCGCCGCGCTTGCTGAGGATAATGGCTAGGCCATTTTTTTCAGGCAGGGCCTTTGCGGCTTTCTCAGCCTTGCGGGCGAGATCCAACGCGTCAGACAGCGGCTCCAGGTGATGGCAGATGGCGATGCCGACCGAGAGCGTGGACGGGTAGCCTTTCTCGGCGAGGAGCCCGTGCATTCGTTCGTGATACGACTCATGCAGCGCACGGGCGCAGGTGAGGACCGTGTCGAGGGGTAGGAAGGCCAGCACATCATCGCCGCCCGCGTAGACCAGGGCACCACGATTGTCGGCATGCTCCACAATGTGGCGCACACCCCCGGCGAAGGTATCGAGGGCCAGCGCGAGCACGTGCAACGCAGCGACGCCCGGCTGGTTATCAATGACCTTGCCCATATTGTCGCCATCGGCGAGCAGGATGGCGTAGTAGGGCTCAGGCCGCTCGCCGCCGGTCGCCGATGCGAAGAAGTCCGCGAGCGCGCCGCGCGCCTCCTTCAGCTCTGCCTCCTCGGCCACATCCGTCAGCCGCTCCTCGAAGAGGATTGAGGCATCGTAGCCCTTAACAAGGTCGATCTCTGCGAACCGCTTTGGGTTGAGCTTCTCGACTCGGGCAGAAACCTCTCCGAGGGTGGCGACGTAGCGGCGCAAGGCAGCAGTGGAATCGAGGCCCTGCGCACGCAGGCGCGCGAGCAAGGGCAGTGCGGCGAAGTGTGAGGTACTTGGGAAGTCAGCGTGGCCCGCAGTCGCCCGGTAGTGTCGTTTGAAGAGGTCGACTCCTGAGAGCCGCTCGGCCCGCCCGGCACCGTACTTATAGAAGAGCCGCTCGACCTTGGCTTTGCGCACAGACAGAGAGTCGCCGCCGGCTGGGTAGTCGTTCTCATCGATAACCGACTCGCGCACGCCGTCGATCGATGACTTCGGCACCGGGAGTCCCCACGCTGGTTGCCTAAATGTGCGCGTATACTTACGCGCCGCCAGGGCCGCCTCAAGGCTCTCGCGGCTGGCTTGAAAGGCAGTACCGCTCGCATTATCCACAAGTGGCGCAGCTGCCCACGTGATCTCGATCAGGTCGGCGACCTGGGCCTCGGCCCGTGTACGGTAGCCCTGAGCGTCCGGCCAGCGGATGCGCTCGCGGTTGTCGAAGACCTGCTGCACCTGGTCGTCCAGCTCCTTACGTACAACTGCTTCCACATGCTGGCCAACCAGGGACGGATCAGCGCCCTCTGACAGTTGGGCGACAATCCGATTCACCACGTCGTGGTCTTCCAGGTTTTTCTGGGCCGGGAAGATCAGCGTCGCGCCGTAGGTGTTGCGCAACGTATCGGCAGCGATGCGTGACAGCGCGCTGAGGAGCTGCGATCCGGCCCACAGGTCACGGGTGCGGCGCGCGGCGGCGATGAACTCCTGCACCGGGCCAATAGTAATGAGAAAGAGGTGTTTCGTCATACAGATCCTCCGCTACTCCGCGTCCACATGCGCAGCAAAGATCGCGAACCGTCACACGCCCACAACCTCCACCCAGCCGTGCCCGAACACGGCAGCCTTGCCGATGTGTACCAGGCTGCCGGCGAGGAGGGCGGCGCGCACCGCAGGCGGCGCGCCGCGCAGGGTAGCGCTGCCGATGATCCCGCCCAGGGTCATCTGGCGCGGCTGGGCCTCGCGGGTGCTGGTGCGCTCCCAGTCGACCCACTGGATCTCCGGGCGCTCGACGGTGACCTGATGGGCGGCATCGACCACCGGGCGATAGTCGGCCTCCCATGGCTCGCCGTGGAAGGCGGCGAGGGCGGCCAGGCGCCAGCAGGCCGCCTGCACGATGGCCGCCAGATCGAACTGCTCGATGAACGCACCGCGTGCCTTGACCCGCAGCGGCGTGCGCAGGGTCAGCCGCAGGTCGGCGGGCAGCGCGTCCGCGCGATCCACCAGTTCGGCGACGCGCACGGTGGGCAGGTCGCCCGTGTCGAGCGTGCGTCCGTCCTGGTAGATCGGCCGACCGACCGGGCGGAAGGGCTCCAGGGCCTCGACCCGCTCTAGCTTTGCTTTGGCACGGTCGCGGCCCAGCCCGGCCTTGCCCAGCTCCTCAAAGCCCACCAGAAAGTAGGGCAGATAGTCGACCCCGCGACCGATCAGGGTCAGTCCGAACTCCAGGGCGTCGCCGGCGGCGTAGGCGCACTTGTGATCCAGCGGCGGCTCGATCACAAAGGGGCGAGGCACGTCCTGCAGGTCATGCAGCCGCCCGGCCCCGGGCGGGCGCGGCGTCTCGAAAACCCAGCGGTAGGGGCAGATCATCCCGGCCTTGCATTGGTCGGAGCGGCCCCAACAGGCTGAGGGGCATGCCCCGCGCTGGAAGGCGTAGCCAAAGCCGCCGCGCAGCAGAGCACCCTTGTAGGGTGGCAGGGTAGTTGATTCGAGCAGGCGGTAGGTCACACGGGCGCGGAGGACGCTGAGGTCGGGCAGAACGATGGTAGTAGGAGCAACTGGAGCGGGATCAGCCATACCAACTCCTTCAGCAGCGAGGAGCGTGGTGTCTCCGCTGGCGCAGACGGATGGGATCTGCGCGATGAATGTGCCAAGTATAGCATGCGCCATGTCTTTACGCCTATACCTCGTTTATTAAAAAGGCGTGATGATGTCGAGCGATAAGTAGATTTATCATGGGCCTCACAGGAGAATCTTACTTTGGGAGATCTCTGTCTCCGTGTACTTGGACCTGGCTTTGATCCATGCCGACATCGACGATCTGGATGCCAACGAATATGCTCCACTCCAGTATCCCGTTCCCTATTTCCCTACCTCCCACGAGTACACCGGTGGGCACTGGCGCGTGGCGAGGTCGAACTTGAGCGGCGTGGGCACCTGGAAGCGGACGACCTCCTCCGGCGTGAGCCCGCGACCCACCCGGCAGGCTGCTGCTCGCCGCAGATCTTCGCTGGATACTAAGTACTGCCGCACTGTTCCATCCCCTGATGTGGTGAGGATACGCGTGCCGTCTGGGCTAAACACCGCGCTATAGACAGCGCCCGTGTGGCCGGAGAGAGTATTGAGGGGCTGGCCGCTAGCGTCCCACAGCCGCGCCGTGCCATCAGCGGAGGCGGTGAGAATGCGCGTGCCGTCCGGGCTGAACACCACGCTATTGACAGCGCTTGTGTGGCCTTTAAGGATGTCGAGGGGCTGGCCGCTAGCGTCCCACAGCCGTGCCGTGCCATCAGCAGAGGCGGTGAGAATGTGCGTACCGTTTGGGCTGAACACCGCGCTGTAGATAGAGCCTGTGTGATCGCTGAGGGTGATCAGAGGCTGGCCTTGGGCATCCCATAGCCGCACTGTTCCGTCTCGTGAGGCGGTAAGAATACGCGTGTCGTCCGGGCTGAACATTGCGCTATTAACAGATGATGTGTGACCGATAAGCGTAACAAGGGGTTGGCCGAGAGAGTCCCATAGCCGTGCTGTACTATCAGCGGAGGCGGTGAGGATGTGCTGGCCGTTCGGACTGAACACTGCGCTGTAAACAATGTCCGAATGGCCGCTGAGGGTGGCGAGAGGTTGGCCGGTGGCGTCCCACAGTCGCGCTGTGTTGTCTGCCGAGGTGGTG
>CAIWXH010000484.1 GCA_903916565.1 uncultured Oscillochloris sp.
CCCGCCAAGGTTCGCCCTAGCCTCCGGCGGAACAGCCCCGCGTTCACCGGGCAGCGGCGGCAGCTTCTTCAGCAGATTTGAGCTGGCCCCGATCTCAAGCTCCTGAAAGAGACTGATGACGGCGGCGCGGTCGTAGTCGGCCAACACACAATCGGCGAGCTTCAGTTCCACCGGCACCGTACAGACAATCGTCGCCAAGCGCTTGCTAAACAGCGCCGCCTCGCGCTGGCCCGCAAGGACTTTTTGGTAGCGTTTGGGCGCCGCCTCAAGCTGGTCGAAGAGCGCCTCAACGGTGCCGAACTGATTGAGCAGCGTGGTTGCGCCCTTTTCGCCAATGCCCCGGACACCAGGGATGTTGTCGCTCGCGTCACCTTTGAGTCCGCGCAGATCGGCGAGTTGCGCCGGGTTCAGCCCGTCGTAGCGCGCGCGCACGGCGGCCTCATCGTAGAGCGTGGTCGTCTTGCCGCCCTTGGCGTAAGGGTTGGCGAGCAGGACGCGCACATAGTCGTCAATGAGTTGGAGACTGTCGGTATCGCCGGTAAGAATGAGCGTCTCGACGCCTTCTTGTGTCGCTTGGCGGGCGAGCGTGCCAATCACATCATCGGCCTCAAAGCCCTCGGCGACGTAGGTAGGGATATTCAGCGCCGTCACCAGCGCCTTGATGCGCGCAAGCTGCGGGGGAAACTCCTCGGGCGTCTCAGCGCGACCGGCCTTGTAGTCGGCGTACAGCTCATCGCGGAAGGTGCGGCCAATATCGAACGAGACGGCGACATACTCAGGGTGCTGCTCCTGAAGCATCGTCAGCAGAATCTGGGCAAACCCAAAGACAGCGTAGGTCGGCTCGCCGCTTGACGAGCGCAAACCAGCCTCGCGCAGCGCGTGAAAGGCGCGAAAGGCCAGGGCGTGCCCGTCGATCAGGGCCAAACGCTTACGTTCCGACATGACAGCTCCCTCGCCAAAGGCATACCGGGGCGCATTATACCATCGGGGCCAGGGCGAACCGTGGCGACTAGCGCCCGTCACCCCGCCATGGTGGCTGAAGCTACGGGCTACGCGGTCATGCTCGTCAGGCACGGAGCGCCGCCGCACGCGGTTCGGCCTTCGTGACCTTCGTGCGCTTCGTGGTGAAAAATCTGCCGCGCATGTCCGTCGCTGTGCCCAAGCCTTCAGCCCTTCACCTCAGCCGGTGGATCGACCGCCGCAAGCCGTCGGACACGCAGCAGCGAGGCGATCACGGCAGTTGTCAGCGTCGTGACGATAAAGCCCAGCGAGGCGAGGTTGGAGATGTGCAGCTCGTGTTCGATCAGGCTGCCGACGAAGGGCCGACTGAGCAGCGGCAGCAGCATTTTGAGGCCGACAAAAGTCAGAATGACCGCCAGGCCAGCCTTCAGATAGTGGAACTGGCCCATCACGCCCGCCAGCAGAAAGTAGAGCGAGCGCAGGCCCAAGATGGCGCAGATGTTGGAGGTGAAGACGATGAAGGGATCGTGGGTGATGCCGAAGATGGCCGGGATTGAATCAACGGCGAAGATGAGATCGGTGCTTTCGACAATCAGCAGCACCAGCAAGAGCGGCGTCGCGAAGCTGCGGCCATCGATTCGCACGAAGAAGCGGGGGCCGTGCATCTCGCGGCTAATCGGCACGAAGCGGCGCACGCCGCGCACCAGCAGATTGCCCTCGGGGTGCAGTTCCTCTTCCTCTTCTTGCTCAAAGGCCATCCGCAAGCCGGTGTAGGTGAGGAATGCGCCGAAGAGATAGATGATCCACTCGAACTGATCGAGCAAGGCCGCACCGACCAGAATCAGCGTGCCGCGCATAAGCAGGGCACCCAGAATGCCCCAGAAGAGCACGCGGTGCTGGTAGATCGCTGGGACGCGAAAGTAGGTGAAGAGCAGGACAAAGACAAAGATGTTATCAACGCTTAGGGCGTACTCGATCATGTAGCCGGTGAGGAACTCGATGGCCGGCTTCGGGCCAGCCCACACATAAATCCCCAGGTTGAAGAGCAGCGACAACGCGATCCAGACCACCGTCCAGATCGCCGCTTCCTTCACTGTCACAGCGTGGGCGCTGCGATGAAAAACCCCCAGGTCAAGCGCCAGCAGCGCAAGGATCACCCCAAGAAACGTCACCCACGCCCAGATCGTAACCTCCACAATGCCTCCAGACCAGCCGTCTCACAAACTCTCGCCAACCGTGTCAATGATGCGTTGCGGGAAACAGACGCTGGCGCGCATCCAGCCGCCCACCTCGTCGTGCACCAGCTTGAAGCTGCCGCCCAAATCTTCGTGGACAAGCGTCTCGATAATCTGAAGGCCGAGGCCGCTGCTCGAAGGTCGTCGGGGCGAAGGCGGGTGGCGCGGGCCATCATCGCGCACCTCGACAATCACATGGGTAGCGTCGAGGCTCGCCTCAACTTCCAGACGCCCACCTTCGGCGGCGAGGCCGTGCGAGAGCGCGTTGCTGATCAGTTCGTTGACCACCAGGGCCAACACGGTCGCATCGCGTGAGCCGACCTTGACCGGGGTGCCCATAATCGCGAAGCGCACGGGCGCTTCGGTACTCACCAGCGTGGCCTGGGCGCTTTCGACGACCTGACGGGCCACCGCGCTCACCGTCGTCACGCCCACATCTTCGCGTGAGAGCAAGTTATGGATGGCGGCGATGGACTGGATGCGCGCCGCGCTTTCGCGCAAGGCCGTGGCACCCTGACTCTGCGGGTCAACCCGGCGCAGTTGCATCGCCAACAGGGCCGCAATCGTCTGTAGATTATTGCGAACGCGGTGGTGCATCTCTTGCAGCAGCGCCGACTTGATCGCCAGGGCGCGCTGGCTCTCATCGTAGAGGCGCGCATTCTCAATCGCAATCGCAGCCTCGTCGGCGAAGGTACTCAGCAGGCGCACCTGCTCGTAATCAAAAAGGTGCGGCTCGTGCTTGTAGAGACAGATCCCGCCGATGGTGCGCTCGCGGGCGCGCAGCGGCATACAAAACAGCGAGTGGAAGCTCTCGCGGGTGGCGACTTCGGCCAGTTCGGGGAAGCGGGCATCTTGGTAGGCGTTCATCACGGCCAGGGGGCGACTATCGCGCACCGTCTGAATGATGAAATCGCGCACGCCGTCGCCGACCCCGCCGTGGCTGGCGACCAGCATCAGGTGGCCGTCGTCGCCCATCTGAAAGATCGCGGCCCGGTCAGCCTGGGCCAGCTCGACGGCCTTTTCCGCAATCAGGCTCAGCACATCGCGCAGGCCAATCTGCTCGGCGATGCTCTTGGAGACCTGTTGGAGCGTCGTCAGTTCGCGCAGCTTCTGGTGCAGGCGCTCGTCCGTCTGCTGATAAAGCTGCGCGTTCGCAATGAAGAAGGCCAGTTCGCCAGCGGCCAACTCGACGAACGAAATCTCCTCCTGCGAGAAATCGCGGGGGCCGTTCGTCTGCACCGTGATCACACCCTGGAGCTTATCGGCGCTGAATTGGAAGCGCTCGGCGCTGAAGAGCACAATCGGCACGGCCAGCATCGAGCGAAATGGCTCCTCGCCAAGCTGCGGCTCAACATTAAAGCGCGGCTCCTGCCAGACATCGCGCACGGCGACGGGGTGGCCAAGCTGCGCGGCCCAGCCCGTGACCCCATAGCCAAGGTGCGAGACGACCTGCCCAATCGCGGCTTTGTTGAGGCCACGGGTGGCGCGTAGCACTAGCTCGTCGCGGTGCTTATCATAAAGGTAGATCGAGCAGGCATGCACCCCAACCACATGGGCCACCGTCTCGACCACGGTCTGAAGCGACGTATCGAGGTCGAGGGTCGAGTTCGCGGCGGAGATAATGCGATGCAGGCCATCAAGCTCAGCGGCACGGGCCAGCAGCCGGGCCTCCCACTCGCGGGTGCGCTCCTCCTCTTGGGCGGCTCCGTAGGCGAGTAGCAGTTCGCTAACCACCACACCCTGCCCCATCCTGAAGCGCTCGGCGAGATTCAGCCCAAACTCGGCCAGCACCTCGGCGGCACCACCCTGCGCGTACCATAGCGCACCGATATGCCGCAGGCCACTGATCCGCGCCTCCGGCATACGCTCGGACTCAATCTCAGTGAGTAGCTCGGCGATGCGGGGCCACGTCTCACGCAGCGCCGCCACGAGATCGGGCGGCTGCGCTGTCACAACCTCATACATTGCCATTGCCACACCCTCTTGTCTGTTTCGCGGGCATTATAAAGGAGGACGTATATGCGGCGCAAACCTAGCGGTATAATGGGGCGCCTGAGCCGTAGTCACCCCGCAGGAGGTTCCATGACGAACATCGATCTCGCGAGTCTCGTTCGCAATGTCCCCGACTTTCCGTTGCCAGGAATCCAGTTCAAAGACATCACCACGCTGATTGGCAATGGCCCCGCGTTCGCCCAAGTAATGAACCTGCTGATTGAGCGCTACCGTGGGATGCAGCTTGACGCCGTGGTGGGCATCGAGTCACGGGGCTTCATCTTCAGCGCACCCCTCGCCCTTGCGCTCGGGGTCGGGTTGGTGCCCGTGCGGAAGCCCGGCAAGCTGCCCGCCGACACCTACCAGATCGAATACGACCTAGAGTACGGCTCCAATAAGCTTGAGATCCACCGCGACTCGTTCACCCCCGGCGCCCGCGTGGTGGTGATCGACGATCTGCTGGCGACCGGCGGCACCATCGGCGCGGCCAGCAAGCTGATCGAGCAGGCCGGTGCGGTTGTGGTTGAGTTGGCCTTTGTGATTGAACTGGCTTTCCTTGGCGGGCGTGAGAAACTCACCCCTTATTCCATCTACTCGCTCATTCAGTACTAAGACAAGGTTTCAGGTGCCGGGTTTCAGGTTTCAGGCCGAGCGCAGCAGAAAGCCCTGGGTGTGCCAAAACTGTGTTGGAATGGGCTACACTAAACCGTCACGCGGCAATGGCCGCTTCTGAACCATGCCCTACGAGTGCGCTCTGAACTCGGTTCACGGCACCCTAGACCTGTCAGGTGCCGCACCTGACAGGTCTTTGGCGGTATGGTTCTGAGGAGCGAAAGCTCCCGGTTGTCCCCACGCAGCCTACACGATTGCGGCGACTTGACATGTATGTTATACTTGCGCCAGCACACAGACCGCAACATAAATAGCCTTTCTTCAGGTTGTGTCGGCGCATCTCGCCTGGCAAGCAGCCAGTATCCCCGAGTATCGATTCCCTTTCAGGCTCTAGAAACACGAACCGCCCACGCCTGCGTGGTGTGCGGATGGCGATCACCCACGACTCTTCATCGGAACCTCCAGCGTACATTGGGGCAGCCCCTATCATGCGGCGCGTCCCCTCACCGTGTTATCCCCGCAAACCTAACCGCGTCCAGGCGGTGACCTTCCCCCTGCATACGGTTGCCGTACGGTTCACCACCTATGCATGTGACTACCCCTAAGGAGAGTACTGTCGTGAACGTCGCCGATTTAGAGTCGCAGACTCTTAGCGACCTGCGCGAGATGGCCCGCAAACTTGATATTACGGGCTACAGCGGGCTGAAAAAGCAGGATCTCATCTTCAAGTTGCTCCAGGCTCAGTCCGAAGAGCAGGGCAACACGTTCAGCGACGGTATTCTCGACATTGTCTCAGACGGCTTTGGCTTCCTGCGGGGTGAGCGCATGCTCCCTGGTGCCGATGATGTCTATGTCTCACAGTCGCAGATCCGCCGCTTCGGCCTGCGTACCGGCGACCGCATCTGGGGCCAGATCCGCCCCCCCAAGGAGAGCGAGCGCTTCTACTCGCTGCTGCGCGTCGAGCTGATCAACGGCGTTGATCCCGAGACCGCGCGCAAGCGCCCCTCGTTCGACCAACTCACGCCCATCTTCCCGAACCAGCAGATCAAGCTTGAGACCGAGACAAACCTCTTGCACACGCGCCTGGTTGACCTGATCGCCCCGATTGGGCGCGGCCAACGCGGCCTGATCGTCTCGCCGCCAAAAGCAGGCAAGACGATGCTGCTCAAGGCGATTGCCAACGGCATCTCGGTCAATCACCCTGAATGCCACATGATGGTGCTGCTGATCGGCGAGCGCCCCGAAGAGGTGACCGACATGCGTCGTTCGGTCAAGGGCGACGTGATCGCCTCGACCTTTGACGAGCCAGTCGAGGATCACACGAAAGTCTCGGAGATGACGCTTGACCGCGCCAAGCGGCTGGTCGAGGGCGGCCAAGACGTAATAATTCTGATGGACTCGATCACGCGCCTCGCCCGCGCCTACAACCTTGATATGCCCCCGAGCGGGCGCACGCTCTCCGGCGGCATCGACCCCGTGGCACTCTACCCGCCCAAACGCTTCTTCGGCGCCGCCCGCAACATTGAGGGTGGCGGCTCTCTGACGATTATCGCTACTTGTCTGGTTGACACCGGCTCGCGTATGGACGATGTGATCTACGAGGAGTTCAAGGGCACCGGCAACATGGAGTTGCACCTCGACCGTAAGCTGGCCGAAAAGCGTATCTTCCCCGCCCTCGACATTCAGCGCTCAGGCACGCGCCGCGAAGAGCTGCTGCTCTCACCCGAGGCGCTGCGCTCGGTCTGGACGCTGCGCCGCATGGTGAGCATGCTCGGTGACAACGAGGGCACCGAGCTGATGCTCACCCGTATGTCCAAGACCAAGACCAACGTCGAGTTTCTTGCGACCCTCAGCAAGGGCAGCTAGGACAAGGTTTCAGGTGTCGGGTTTCAGGTTTCAGGTCGAGCGCAGCATGCTGTTAGCCGGACGAGCGCAGCATGCTGCGCCCCTACTGAAACCTCGCGGTCTGCGCGAACGTATCATCACGAAATGGGAGTCTCGTCGCGCCTGATGGCGTGGAATGCAACGAGGAGAAGCGCTACTATGCACTGCACGACCTGTGATGCCGACCTTGCCGCTGGTGCCCGTTTCTGTACAAGCTGCGGCACGCCCGTTGGTTCAGCGACCGCCACCCCCGCCGCCCCCGGTGCCACCTCGCAGACCATGGCTGATGTGTATGACAATCGCCCCGGCGAGCGCATCGATCTGCCCGAGGCCACCGTCGTCGGTACCGGCCAGGGCAGCAACGGCCTGCGCTACAAGATCATCGGCACCACGATGCAGGCCGTCGCCATTGAAGTGCCCCAGGGTCAGACCGTCTTCTCTGAGCGCGGCGGCATGAGTTGGATGAGCGCCAATGTGAAGATGGAGACGAACATGGAGGGCGGTCTGGGCGGCGCGTTCAAGCGCATGTTCTCGGGCGAGTCGCTCTTTATGGTCAGCTTCACCTCGACGGGCGGCACGGCGCTGATCGGCTTCTCTGCCGAGCTACCGGGCAAGATCGTCCCGCTGAACCTTGGCGCAGGCCAGCAGATGATCTGCCAGAAAGACGCCTTCATGGTCGCCGAGCGCAGCGTGCAGCTCGACATCCACTTTCGGCGCAAGTTGGGCGCAGGCTTCTTCGGCGGCGAAGGCTTCGTGATGCAGCGCCTCACCGGCCCCGGCCTCGCGTTTGTCGAACTCGACGGCGAGATTGTCGAGTACACACTCGAATCGGGTCAGATGCTCAAGGTGGACACCGGCCACGTCGCCATGTACGAGCCAACGGTGCAGATGGATGTCGAGATGATTCGCGGCTTCAAGAACATTCTCTTCGGCGGCGAGGGTCTGTTCCTGACCACGCTGCGCGGCCCAGGGCGCGTCTGGCTCCAGACCATGCCAGCCATGAACCTAGCCAAGAAGCTTGCCCAGTACATGCCCGCAAGCAGCAGCAGCAGCAGCAGTGGCGGTGGCATCAACCTCGGCACCCTGTTCAGCGAATGACAACGAATAGCAACGAATGTACGAATGCCTCCCATAATTGGGAGGCATTCGTATCTTCGCTCATTCGTTACTATTCGTTGTCGGGCGGGTCAGACGAGATTGATCAATTCATTCGCGGTGCGGCGCATATCAAGGAAGACGAGGCCGAGCTTGGCACGACTTTGGGCGAGCGCGGTAAGCACCGCTTCCTCGCCGATAGCCATAAGGATCACGTAGCCGTCCTCGCCACGGACGAAGACCTGGTCGAGTTGGCCTCGGCGCAGTTCATTTGCGATCCGCTCGCCAAGTGAGAGCATGGCAGCGCTCATGGCGGAGACTCGATCCTCTTCCACGTCAGCGGGCAGTGCCGAAGCCATGATGAGGCCATCAACACTCACGACGGCCGACGCCTCAATGTCGGGCGTGTTCATGGACAGGGCCTTCAGATGCCGCACCATCTCTTCGGTTCTGCTTGCCATTCATATCCTCCTTGGGCCGTCAGCCAGTTGTGGGGCAGAGGCAAGAATGCGTCGGCCTATACCAGCGGAGAGCACGGGCCGCTCATGACGACCGTACTGGCCTATTCTACTACATCTTGCCACGGCGGGCAACTCGTTTACTTCGTGCCAATGGGTTGTACGCAGCCCTGACCAACATGAAGTGTGATGACTAGGTACCGTCGTAATTATAGCATTGTACGGCCACCACTGGAACAGCCACCGCGCAAGGTTCCGACAAGGTTTCAGGTGCTAGGCTTCAGGTTTCAGGCCGAGTGCGTCAATAAACACTGCAAGTACCAGAATGGTAAGACCGCTACGAACCTTGCCTCAGTTAGAGCGGTTCCACCGGCTTACTGGGCCTGAAGGCGTGCCCGCAGCGTCGCGTCGGCACCCTCGACGGCCTGGGCCGGGGTGAGCAGACGGCGCAGGGCGCTGCCCTGCATATCGGCCAGCACGCCCCAGACGATCTCGTTGGCGACGCGGCTGTTGGGCATCGGCTGGCCGGCCTCGCCCTGCGCCCGGAAGGTCGCCGCTGCCGCACGTAACACCGGCGGCACCGCCGGGTCTGCCTCGTCGAGGTTCAGGCTCAGCAGCACTGGCTGTAGCCCAACGCGCAGCAGCTCGCGCTGGGCCGTTTCGGCAACCAAGTAGCGGGCGAAGGTCGCCGCCGCCGCCTGCTCGTCGGCCCCGCCGAGCCGTGCGTTCAGCACCAGTACGTCGCTCTGCACATAGGGGCGCGGCGCCTCGTGCGCCCCCGAGAGTCGCGGCAGCGGCGCGACGCCCATGCTCCCCGGCCAGATCGCGCTATAGCTTGCCAGCGCATGCGCCCAATCAATCGTCATC
>CAIWXH010000485.1 GCA_903916565.1 uncultured Oscillochloris sp.
CCAAGCGGGGGCGGGGGCGATGTAGCCGATGAGCAACTCGTGGTCGCCAGGAGAGAGGCGCAAGGTTGCGGCGCGGCGCTGCTCTTCGCTCTGGGCAGCGCGCAGGAAGTAGGCGAGGTCGGCGGCGGCACCGTCATCAAGGAGCTCGACGCGGGCCAGGCTCTCGATTGGCACGGCGCGCACCTGGCGCGTCTCGGCGCTATAGACTGAGACGAGCGCACGGCGCAGCGGCTCTGCTGGTTCGTAGTCAACGCCGACCACCAGACCCTCGACGGCAGCTTCATTCTTCTTCCCTTCGACGAGGATCAGGCGCACCGCCCGCCCGCGCAAGTCGCGCAGCAGGTCAAGCAAGCTCTGCTGGTCGCCCAAGTGGATGCTGCCACGGGCCAGACGCGCCGCCCGATCCTCGGGCGTCTCAAAATCAACGCCAAGCACCTGTCCAGCGCCAAGGTCGAGGGCGACGAGGCTCTTGAGTACATCGTCCATCGCCTCACGCGGGAAGCTTAGTTCGAGCCGGTCGCCAGCGTGGGCACCGCGTCGCTCGAAGTAGCCGACGCCGTGCTTGAACAGGACAATCCGAGTAATGGGTAACGTAGCCATGGCCGTACTCCAAATGTGTCGCGGTCAGACGCCCAGGCGGTAGTGCATAGTACCATAAGACGTGGGGGTAACAAGGTTAGCCAGACGCATCTTCCTCATCTCGCGCATCCTCGTTATCCGCCGCCGCAGGCAGCGTACCCGCCGGCGCCGACATGCTGCGTAAGCCTTGGATAGTCTGCCAGAGTGAATCAACACAGCCGTTAGTGTATGCCTCAATCACGGCCTGCTCGATCTCGGCTTGGGTTGCCACAATGACGGCTTCGACCTGCGCTCGCTCCTGGCGCACCACCTCAACCTCGGCCAGCAGCGCCGCGATGGCGCTCAGACTGCCTGGCAGCGGAATGTCGTCGCGCATCGTCGGCCACGGATAGCCGCGCATCCCCGCGTTGACGACATTACAGTACCAGCAGAAATAGTCTAGCAGTGGCGTTGCCGCCGGGTCGGTGACCTGAATGCCCGTGCGCTCAAAGAGAATGACCCGCGCACCATCGCGGGTGTAGTGCGCCTTGCGCGTTTGCGCCAGCGGGCCAATCACATCCAGCATGCCGTTGATGCTGTAGTCTTTGAGATAGCCGGTGAGCCGCCCGTCGCGCTGCCAAGTCTCGAACACAGCACGCTCGTGCCGTGCGTTGTGCCGCGTGCGCTGGAGCGCCTGGAGCGTGTCCACCAAAGCGCCAATCGTCGCCTGTCGGGTCGGATCTACGACCTTCACTGGCATGAGCTTCCACACATCGGGGTAGATGCGCCCCTCGCGGGTGCCCTGGGCCTGATTTGCCAGCAGGTAGCGCCGCATATAGTCGCTGTTGATCACCGCCAGCACGTAGCGCAGATCAAACACCTGGGCGATGGTGTCGAGGTCGCTGTAGCCTGACAGGGCCATTGAGTTCTTGCGTACCTTCTTGACCCCCGGCTCATCAAGCGTAAGCGCATGCCAGGGCACGACGACCTGCACGCTATGATTGGCAAAGAGTTGGTCGGTGTCGTAGTAGCCGCCCGAAGTTTCGCCAAGCAGGAGTTTCTGCGGCGTACGGAATAGCTCAGGGATGCGCGCACGGTAGAGTTGCCCGCGCATCTGCTCATACGCCACATAGCGCTGCCCGGTCAGATGATACGACTGCACATCTGCGCCCACGACGCCCCGGTCGGTGAAGTGGGCCGCGTTGTCTGGCGTCAGCCCGTCCAAACTTACCCGGAAGCTATCGTCAAGCCTGAACGCCTTCACGCGCTGCCCGTTGACGATGGTGTCTAGCCGCTCGTGACTATGGGCTTCTAAGCCGGTACCGATATAGACCAGCGTACAGAGCGGCACACAGCAAGTAGCGATGCCTGGTGGCGGTGACGTATAGGAGTGTCGGAAAAACGCATCGGGGCCAAGCGCCTGATCCATCGTCGTTTCGCTGTAGGCGGTAGTGCTAATGGCCGTGTGGATACGCCGCCGGATCGCCGGGTTGCTGCCCTGGCGCTTCTGGACACAGAAGATCGTGCTAAGCACGCCCACATCTTTGCCAAACAGCTTCAGCCGGGGGAAAAAGTCAAGCTGCTCAATCCAGTAGCGGGCCAAATCGGCACGCAGCGACTTGGCGTAGCCCTCGCTCTCAACCGCATTGGTGGTGATGAGGATCATCCACCCATCGTCGGCTAGGAATTCCAGATTGCGGTAGACGAAGGGGACGAAGAGGTCCCACTTGTCGTGCAGTGGGTAGACGCCCCAGTTACGAATCTGGTCGCGGTAGACGCTGTTCTCCTGACTCTCATTGGCCTTCACATAGGGCGGGTTGCCAATCACCACATCGAAGCCACGCTTGCCCGCCATCAGACGGCCAGGGGTAGCCTTGCGGTCTTTAAGTATCTGGGTTAGGCGCTCCTCCTCCGAAATATGCGCTGGTTTGCTTGCCGACACACTCGCGTGTAGCGCCGCCCCATTCCTCGCCATGTGGAAATCTACGCGCTCGCGGCGGGTTGGCTCAAGCGCATCGCTGCAATAGATGTGGAGGCGGACGATACTGCGGGGAATGAGCGTGCCGCCCACCGTATCGAAGAGGAACGGCATACAGCGAATGATCAGATTAATCTCGGCAAGGTAGCAGGCGAAGGGGCTGAGGTCGATACCCGCCAGCGTGTCTACCATGCGCTCAATCGCGTCGGCGGACTTGATGTCGCCAGCGCTCACCATACGCTGCAAGACCGTCGCTTTGCGGGCGGCAATCTCCACAAGGAACGAACCGCTGCCGCACGAGAGGTCAATCACCGAGCGGCCCACGCTCGCACGCTCCTCGGGCGTCAGCGGGCTGGTGTCGGCAGGGTCACGAACAGGAAACAGCCCCAGGCTGTTGACCATGTACTGCACAGCGGCGTGGGGTGTGTAGAACTGGCCGTGCTCGCTACGGCGCTGCTCCTCGATATAGCCTTCGTTGTAGATGTTGCCAAGGAGGTCAAAGTCAAGCTGGCTAAAGTTGTAGCGGTTAAGCACCGCCAAGAGGCCCAGGATGCTGCGCTCGTCCAGCGTGAACCAGTCGTAGAGGTCGGCGCGGCTGAAGAAGTTGTGATAGACATTGGTGGCCCGCTCAAAGGTTTCTTGAAGCAGCCGAGTGTAGACATCGCTCACCCCTTGCAGCAGCGCCCGCCGGTACGCATCAAATTGGCTGAATGGGCCATTCGAGATGCGGCGTTGGATGAGGCCGTGATCCTCGCAGACGCGCACAAAGAAGAGGCGAACGAAGTGGATGTAGCCCGTCTGCAAACAAAACTCACGGGCTGGGTCGGCATACACCCCGCGCACACGGCGCTGCCACTCGGCGTAGGCCCGCTGTAGACGCACCGAGGCCGCATAGGCGTCGGTAAGCTGGGCGACATAGGCAGCGTGGGTGGCAAGCAGATGTACCAACTTATCAATGTTGGGCACTGCCACCGGGTTGCTGGCTACGGGTATCGCCATGCCGGGCAGCGCAGTCTGACTATAGGCCAGGGCCGCACGCGCCTTCTCCATATAGGCGGCATAGAACCAGTCGGCATCGGGCGTCTGTGCAAACTCGATGACCAGATCACGCACCAGGGAGAGCAACGTGGCGCGGCGTTCCTGATCAGCAATTGAGGCTGCCAGCAACTCAAGGGTCTTGTCCAAC
>CAIWXH010000486.1 GCA_903916565.1 uncultured Oscillochloris sp.
GAGATTGCGGGTAGGCGCAAAGAGATTGCGGATAGGCGCAAAGAGATTGCGGGGGTGCGAATTGTCTTTGCGGGTAGGCGCAAAGACATTGCGGTGGTGCGAATTGTCTTTGCGGGAGGGCGCAAAGAGATTGCGTGGGTGCGAATTGTCTTTGCGGGTAGGCGCAAAGACATTGCGGGGGTGCGAATTGTCTTTGCGGGAGGGCGCAAAGACATTGCGGGAGGGCGCAAAGACATTGCGGGAGGGCGCAAAGACATTGCGGGAGGGCGCAACAACATTGCGGGCGGGCGCAACAACATTACGAGGTGACGGGATGCTTATTTGCAGGCGCAGCGTGGCTTCCGATAGGTGCTGGTTGCCTTCTGGTAGGTGCTGGTTGCCTCTTAGACGTAGCGCAGAAGGAACGCTGTCACTCTGAGGAGCGTATGGACAACGGCCAATGGCATTGGGGGCAACCCATTAGACCTTGTGTGAAACGCCGCCACGATTTTTGGCCCGCAGACCAGCGAAAGACCTCGCGTGAAACGCCGCCACGATTTTTCGACAAACCGACCAACCGCCGTCGGGGTATGGACACCGCACGGTGCGGACGAACTGCCCCTGCCAGACCTGTCAGGTGCGCGCACGGGCGCACTTGCGTGGGTACGGATCATCCGTTGCGCGCACCTGACAGGTCTCTGAACGGCGGTGGTGCGGCCTTGGCACGATACGATGTGGCCTCGCTGCCGCCGCCGCAACGTACTATCTGACAGGTCTTTCGTCGGTATGGTTCTGAGGCGCGTAGCGAAGCATGACAAAACGCCGCACCCACGTTCCACTCGCTACGCAACCTTAAATCGGTACACCGTTGTCTGCATGTAGCGCTCGCCGGGGCGCAAGACGGTGCTGGGAAAGTGCGGGTGATTGGGCGAGTCGGGGAAGTGCTGGGCCTCAAGGCAGATCGCGCCGTAGCGCTGGCATGGACGCCCGCCACGCTCAATGAAGCGCTCGTCCAGAAAGTTCCCGGTATAGAGCTGCACCCCCGGCTCGGTTGTGTACAGCTCTAGCACGCGCCCGCTGCTCGGGTCAGTGACTTGGGCGGCGAAGGCGAGTTGGCCGGGTGCTTTGTCGAGCACGTAACAGTGATCGTAGCCCTGCTTGGCGCGTAGTTGCTCGGCGGCGGCGTTGATCTGCGCCCCGATGCGCCGTGCATGCCGGAAGTCGAAGGGTGTCCCCGCGACTGGGCGCAGTTCGCCAAGCGGAATAGAGGCCGTATCGGTCGGCAAAAAGTGTGCAGCCGCCAGCCGCAACTCGTAGTCGAGGATCGGGCCACTTCCCGCTAGGTTGAAATAGCCGTGGCTGGTCAGGTTGATGATCGTCTCGCGGTCAGTTTGGGCTTGGTAGTCGAGGCGTAACTCGTTCGTGTCGGTGAGCGTGTAGGTGACGATGACGGCAAGCGTGCCGGGGTAGCCCCCTTCGCCAGCGGGGCTGCGATGGGCCAAGGTGAGGCTGGGGCCGTCGGATGCGGCGAGCGTCTGGGCTTGCCAGAGCGCCTGATGGAAGCCTTTTGGGCCGCCATGCAGATGGTTGGGGCCGCTGTTGATGTCCAGCGTGTAGCGCTGCCCGCCAAGGCTGAAGCGGCCCGCCTTGATGCGGTTGGCGTAGCGCCCAATCAGGCTGCCGAAATAGGGATGCGGGCCAAGATAGGGCGCAAGATCATCGTAGCCAAGGAGAATTTCGCCCAGTTGCCCGTCGCGATCCGGCACTCGCAGCGAGCAGAGCGTGCCGCCATAGGTGAGGATGCGCGCCTCAAGCCCGTTGGCGTTGGTGAGCGTGTAGCGCTCGGCGTAGATTCCGTTGGCCCCCACGGTTTCGCGTCTGATTGCCATTGTGCCTCGCTTGGCGACCCCTAGACCTCATATAGCAGTTCTACTCAGGTTGCAACCTCGCTCGCCGGGGGGCTGCAGCCCCCGGCGCTTGGTTGACGAAGCCTGCCTTCGCAGGCTGATGCAGGTAAGTTGAGGCCGCGTAGGCGGCCTTTGCACCGCGTAGCCCGTGGCTTCAGCCACCGGGCGCGGGGCGAAACAACCGCCGCCGGGGGGCTGAAGCCCCCGGCTCTTGGTTGACGAAGCCTGCCTTCGCAGGCTGATGCAGGTAAGTTGAGGCCGCGTAGGCGGCCTTTGCACCGCGTAGCCCGTGGCTTCAGCCACCGGGCGCGGGGCGGGCGGGCGATGTTGCAACCGCCATTATTATCTCGCATCAACTCTACGTGTGCGGCCTAGCGGTATGCGCTATAATTCAGAGTACGCACTGGCGTCGTGTGTGACATCCTCCTCGTTCCCGTGGACGAAAGAAAGTGGACAATGCCGAGCCTCGACACTGACACGTTGGCGATGGTGCTTGCGACGTTGCGCGATTATGCGACGAAGGAACTGAAACCAGCCTACTTGCGCGAGCTTGACGCGCGCGATGAGTTCCCCCACGGCGTCTTGAAAGATCTCTACAACCCGGATAAGATCGGCATCCATCTGATCTTCATCCCCGAGGAGTACGACGGTTTAGGCGGGGGGGCGTACGATGTGTACCGCGTCTCCGAGGAGATGGCGAAGATTGATTTGGGGATTGCCACTGGGGTGCTGGCAACCTTCCTTGGCACTGACCCGATTGTCGTGGGTGGCACCGAGGCGCAGAAGGCGCACTGGATGGGCCGGATCGCCCGCGAAGGTTTGTTGGTCGCCTATGGCGCCACCGAGCCGCAGGCTGGCTCCGACCTTGGCACGCTTACCACGAAGGCCGTGCCGGTGGAAGAGAACGGGCGCATCGTCGGCTACAAGCTCTCGGGGCGCAAACAGTGGATCTCGAACGGCGGCGTGGCGAAGCTCTACACGATCTTGGCAAATGCCCCCGGCGGGCTGACGTGGTTTGTGCTGGAGGCGGGCCAGCCCGGTTTCAGCTTTGGTAAGCCCGAGGACAAGCACGGCATTCGCGCCTCGAATACGGCGGCACTGTTTCTCGATGAGGTCTTTGTCCCGGTCGAGAATCTGGTTGGCGGCGTCGAGGGCAAAGGTCTGGCGCAGGCCCAAGCCGTCTTTGGCTACACACGCCTGATGGTCGGCTCGTTCGGCCTTGGCGGCGGCTGGGCCGCGCTTGAGCGGGCCATTCGCTACAGCCAAACGCGCACCCAAGGCGGCGGTCTGCTCTCGACCAAACAAGCGTACACCCACAAACTGCTGGTGCCCAACGCGGTCAAGCTTGAGGCGGCGCGCTCGTATATTGAATGGGTCGCCGAGCGGATTGATGGCGGTGACCCCGAGCAGCAGACCGAGGGCGCGGTGGCAAAATATTTCGCCACCGAGAGCGGCAACAAGGCGGCGGAGGACGCCATTCAGGCCCACGGCGGCTATGGCTACACCAAAGAGTACATGGTCGAGAAGATCAAGCGCGATGTGCGGATCACCTGTATCTATGAGGGCACCTCGGAGATTATGGAGTGGACGATTGCGCGTGATCGCTGGCAGCAGCATCTGAAGAGCAAGGGCGCTTTTTACAATGATTGGGCGGCGAAGCTGGAACTGTTCGCCCAAACGACGCCTGACACGGGCGCGGCGACGGCGGCGCTGGGGCTGCGGGCGCTGGCGGTCATCCTTGAGCGCTGTCGCCTCGACCGCTTGACCCGCAGCCAGCACGTCTTGTTTCGCCTGGGCGAGCTGATCGCCTGGGCCGAGACGGCGGCGGTCTTTAGCGAGCGCGCCGCCACTAAGCCGACGGTGGCGACACCTTTTGCCCCGGCGACCCAACGCCTTTTTGCCCGCGTGCATGCCCGCGAGGCTGCGTTTAAGGTTGCCAATGACGGGCTACGCTGGGCCATCGCCGCCGGTCAGACTGACCCGAGCCTGGCGGCGAGCCTGGGCCTTCCGGCGATCTTTAGCGCCCAGGCGGGCCAGATTGAGGAGATGAATCTTGTGGCTGAGCAACTGTGCGTGGCGTATCCGGCGGCGTAGGATTAGGTTTCAGGGGCTAGTCCACGTCGGCGGAAATGCGCGGCAAGTTCTTTGCCACGAAGGGCTCGGCGGAAATGCGCGGTACGTTTTTTACCACGAAGGGCACGAAGGGCACGAAGGCCGAACCGCATGCTGCTACGCTCTGTGCCTGATGAGAATTACCGCGCAACCCTGCGTGCTGGATGGATCAGAGCGGGAATGTAGCCGTGAACCAGTCTAAGGAAGCTCCTCTATGGACATAGCAACCCGCGCCATCGCCATTGTCGGCGTCGGCGCCATTCTGCCGGATGCGCCCAGTGCTCGTGCCTTTTGGCAGAATATCCTCGCCAAGCGCTACAGCATCACCGAGACGCCCGCTGAGCGCTGGAGCAGCGCAGATTATTTTGACCCCGACCACAGCGCCCCCGATAAGACCTACTCGACGATTGGCGGCTGGGTCAAGGGCTTTCAGTTTGATTGGCAGCGCTTCCGCGTGCCGCCGAAGGTGGCCGCTGCGATGGATCAGGGCCAGCAGTGGGCGGTGACGATTGCCGCCGAGGCGCTGGCTGATGCGGGCTACCCCGACCGCCCGCTCAACACCGAGAACACCGGCGTCATTCTGGGCACCGCGATGGGCGGCGAACTGCACTACATCACCAATCAGCGCATTGTCTTTCCCGAGTTTGCCCAGCGGCTGCGGGCAAGTGCCGCCTTTAGCGCGTTATCCGCCGGGGTGCAGGCGACGATCCTTGAGCAGTTTCACGCCGAGGTGAAGCGCACGCTGCCCCAGGCGAGCGAAGATTCGATGCCGGGGGAATTGCCCAACATCGTCGCGGGCCGGGTCGCCAACGTGCTGAACTTGCGCGGCCCCAACTTTATCACCGATGCCGCCTGCGCCTCGACCTTCGCCGCCGTCGCTGCGGCGGTCGAGATGTTGGTCGAGGGTCATGTTGAGGCCGTGATCACGGGCGGCGTTGACCGTAATATGGGCATTTCCACCTTTGTGAAGTTCTGCAAGATTGGCGCGCTTTCGGCCACCGGCACGCGCCCGTTTGGCGCCGGTGCCGACGGCTTTGTGATGGGCGAAGGCTCAGCGGCGTTCCTGCTCAAACGGCTGGCCGACGCCGAGCGCGACGGCGATACGATCTATGCGGTGATTCGCGGCGTGGGCGCTTCGTCCGACGGTAAGGGCAAGGGCATCACCGCCCCCAACCCTATCGGTCAGATCTACGCGATTGAGCGGGCCTGGCACAATGCTGGTCTTGACCCCGCGACGTGTACGTTGATTGAAGCGCACGGCACCAGCACGCCGGTCGGTGACGCGACCGAGGCCGAAAGCCTGAACAAAGTCTTTGGGCGGGCCGAGCGCGGGCGCATTGGGCTGGGTTCCGCCAAAAGCAACATCGGCCACCTGAAGGCCGGGGCTGGCGCGGCGGGCCTGCTCAAAACCGTCTTCGCCCTGCACGAAAAGATTCTGCCGCCGACACTCAACAGCGAGCGCCCCAACCCGAACATTGACTTTGCCCACATGCCGTTCACGCTGCTGCACGAAGCGCGGGCGTGGGAAATGCCTGCGGGCGGCGTGCCACGACGAGCGGCGGTCAGCGCCTATGGCTTCGGCGGCACCAACTTTCATCTGGTGCTGGAAGAATATGTGCCGGGGCTGCTCAAGACCGAGCCGACGCGCTATGCGGGGGTTGAGGTGCCTGCCACGAGCCATGGCGCGAGCAACTTACACTATGCGGCGCCAACGCAGATTGTTGCGAAGCTGCCCGTGCGCGGTATCTTGGCGCTGGGTGCTGCGACGCCCGCCGAATTGGCGGCGAAGGTTGCCGCAACGCTTCAGCGGGTGCAAGGCGGCTGGACGCCGCCCATCGCCGCGCCTGAGGCTGCCGAGTTGCGCCAAGCCGAGCGGCTGGTGCTGGATTTCGCCGATGGTGCCGACCTCGCCGATAAGTTGGCGAAGGCCGCGAAGGCCGCCAGTCTGAATGTGCCCGCCGCGTGGAAAGCATTGGCGGCGCAAGGCGTGTTTCGTGGCTCCGGCAAAGCGCCTGGCAAAGTCGCGTTCCTCTTTCCCGGCCAGGGCAGCCAATATCTGAATATGGGCGCTGAATTGGCGCAACTCTCGCCCGCCGTCGCCAAGGTCTTTCAGGATGCCGACGCCGTGATGACGCCCATTCTCGGGCGACCACTCACCGCTTTCCTATTTGTGAACAGCAGCGACCCGGCGGCGCAGAAGCAGGCCGAGCGGGCGCTGATGCAGACGGCGATCACGCAGCCCGCGATGCTCACGCTGGATGTGGCGATTCTGACGCTGCTGAGCGAGTACGGGGTGCGGCCCGATATGGTGATGGGCCACTCGCTGGGTGAGTATGGCGCGCTCGTCGCCGCCGGGGTTATGCCCTTTGCCGAGGCGCTGGAGGCCGCCGCTGCCCGTGGCGCCGAGATGACCAAGGTGAGCGTGGACGATCCGGGCTGGATGGCCGCTGTGATGGCGCCGCTCGATGTTGTCCATGCGACCCTGAACGAGATTGACGGCTACGTGGTGGCGGCGAACCTCAACAGCTACAAACAGGCCGTGATTGGCGGTGCCAGCAAGGCGGTTGAGCAGGCGATTAGCGTCTTCAGCGCCAAGGGCTTTCAGGCGCTGCGAATCCCCGTTAGCCACGCCTTTCACACCAAGTTGGTCGCCCCGGCCTCGCAGCCGCTACGTGCCGTGCTTAACCGCCTGCACATCAACACGCCGCAGTTGCCGCTGGTGGCGAACGTCACCGGCGAACTCTACCCCACCACGGTTGAGGGCATCAAGGACATTCTGGAGCTACAGATCGCCTCGCCCGTCCAGTGGGTCAAAGGGCTTGAGACACTCTACGCCGAAGGCTGCCGGATCTTTGTCGAGTGTGGCCCGAAGAAAGCGCTCAAGGGCTTCGTGGATGATGTGCTGGGCGGCAAACCCGATGTGGTGTCGCTCTTCACCAATCACCCGAAAAGCGGCGAGGCGGCCAGCTTCAACCAAGCGCTGTGCGGCCTGCTTGCGGCGGGCCTGGGCGCGGAAGCGTTGGTCGCTCAACCCATTGAAGCGCCCGGCGCGTTGGTGGAAAGGCTGCCTTCGCAGCCGGAGCAGCCCGCTTCAGCGGGCTTCACAGATCGTAGCC
>CAIWXH010000487.1 GCA_903916565.1 uncultured Oscillochloris sp.
CGGGATGCGAAGCCCGCCTGCGCGGCCTGGATAGCCTGCTTCAGCAGGCTTCGCCGATCAAGAGCCGGGGGCTTCAGCCCCCCGGCGGGCGACGTTGCAACCGCCATGCCTGATCCCGGTGTCTCGGCTGTTATGCTGCAAATTCAATGCTATGCTGCCTAGCACCCCCGCTCTGTTCGCGGGCAAAGACCGAGACGCACTGCCATGAGCGAATCGCTTGGTTGCTACCTACCCCAAGATCGCCTGCGCGCCCTGGCGCAGGGTGTCCCGCTGCCCGAACAGACGACTGGTGCCGTGCTGTTTGCCGACCTTTCGGGGTTTACCCCCCTGATGGAGGCGCTGTCGGCGGCCCTTGGCCCTCGGCGTGGTGCCGAGACCCTGACCCACAGTCTGGATGCGGTCTACACCGCCCTGATCGCCGAGGTCGAGCGCTTCGGCGGTGGGGTGATTGGCTTTGCGGGCGATGCCATCACCTGTTGGTTTGACGCCAGTGACGGCGCGGCCTCGCTGCGGGCCTGGCGCTGCGCCGTGGCGATGCAGCAGGCGGTGGCCGACTGTGCCGCCGCGAAGTTCACCCACGGCCTCGCGACCGACCTGGCCCTCAAGGTTGCCGTCACTAGCGGCCCGGTGCGCCGCTTGGCTGTGGGCGACCCGACCATCCAGCTTATTGACACCTTGGTTGGCGCTACGGTGGCCCGCGCCGCTGTGGGCGAGCGTTTGGCGTTTCGCGGCGAGGTGCTGGCCGACGCGGCGACGGTGCAAGCCCTTGGCGCACCGCCGGTGACGGAATGGCGCTGCGATCTTGTGACGGGCGACTGCTTCGCCAAGCTGGTGGACATGCCGCTGCCTGACGATCTGCCCGCGCCAAGCCCAGCGGTGGCACCGGTGCCCGATGCGCTGATCCGGCTTTGGGTGAATGGGACGCTCTACGCCCGCGAGCGCTCTGGACAGCGGGCCTTTCTCGCTGAGTTTCGTCCGGCGACGACCTTGTTCGTGCGCTTCGCAGGCATTGACTACGACAGCGCTGCGGCTGGGCCACGCCTCGACACGTTTATTCGGTGCGCCCAAGGCATTTTGGCGAACTACGGCAGCATGATCCTCCAGTTGGTGATTGGCGATAAGGGGAGTTATTTCTACGCCGCCTTTGGGGCACCGATTGCCCACGAAGATGATGCTGGGCGGGCGGTCAAAGCTGCATTGGCCCTACGCTCGGCAGCCCGTGAGCTGGAATTCCTGGCTCCGCTCCAAATCGGGATCAGCAGTGGCACCCTGTGGGCTGGCACCTACGGCGGCACGCTGCGCCGCACCTATGGCGTGCTGGGCGACGAGGTGAACTTGGCCGCTGGCCTGATGGACAAGGCCACGCCCGGCGAAATTCTGATCAGCCGCCGGGTGCAGTTGCTCTCGCGCATGACCTATATTGATCAAGGCGCGTATGCGGCGGCGCAGCCCTATCTGGAGGAGGCGGCGGCGATTGGGCGGGCGACGGGCGACCGCTGCGGCCTCGCCCGGGCGCTGGGTGCCTGTGGCGATGCCGCGTGGTACCAGGGCGACAACAGCGCGGCCCAGGTGGCCTACGCCGACAGTCTGGCGCTGTACCGCGAGACGGGCGAGAAACGCTTTTGGCAA
>CAIWXH010000488.1 GCA_903916565.1 uncultured Oscillochloris sp.
AGGCCCATGATGTGGACGGCCCCGCCGCTGGCGCGGGCGTGGGTCAACGCGCCCAACAGGGTCGGGTTGGTGAAGAAATCGCCGTCAATAATCGCCTTGCTAATGCGCGTCAGCTCCTGGTAAACGACAAAGCCGGCCCCGATGTTCAGGTGGCCGACCTCAGAGTTGCCCATCTGACCGTCGGGCAAGCCGACATCGAAGCCAGAGGCGGCGAGGGTCGTGCAAGGATAGTTCGCGATCCAGTGGTCAACATTCGGCGTCTGGGCCAGATCGACAGCGTTCCCTGGGCCAGGGCCAATCAATCCCCATCCGTCCAAAATAGCCAGGACGACGGGACGCGGGCGAGCAGTCTCGGGCATGGATCCCTCCTCGATGACGATCACGCCAAACCGCCCGCATTATACCGCAAGGGTCTACCCGGCTCACCGCAGGCCGACGGACACTGCAGGGCTGATGCAACGTCGCCTGCCGGGGGACTGAAGTCCCCGGCTCTTGGGTGTGAAGCCTGCCTTCGCAGGCTGATTGAGGCCGCGCAGGCGGCCTTCGTACACGTAGCCCGTGGCTTCAGCCACCGGGCGGGCGCGAAACAACCGCTGTAGGATTACTACAGGCCGCAGGTGCCGGTGATCAGCGTGACAGTTCGGAACATCTCGCCAGAGCGATGCCTTGCGGCTTGTGAATGCGCTCGGCCTGAAACCTGAAACCCGGCACCTGAAACCATGCCTTACGCCGCCACTGCCGCCCGCTCGTGGGCGGCGATGGCCGCGCCGATCATCCCGGCCTCATTCCGCAACTGGGCTGGCTCGATCTCGACCCGAACCGTCAGAAAGCGGGCGAACTTCTCGAAGTCGCGACTGGCCCCGCCACCGATGATGATCAGGTCGGGCCAGAGCAGGGCGCTGATGCGCTGAAGGTACTCGTCAAAGCGCGGTGCCCACGCGGCGTAGCTCCAGCCCTTGCGCGCGCGGGTGCCGTCCGAGGCCCGGCGCTCGGCGTCACGCCCACGGATCTCGATATGTCCAAGCTCGGTGTTGGGCACCAGCCTGCCGTCGAGGAAGAGGGCGGTGCCAATGCCGGTGCCGATGGTGAGCATCAGCACCAGGCCGTTGCGCCCGCGCCCAGCGCCCAGCCGCATCTCGGCAATGCCCGCAGCGTCGGCGTCGTTAAGCAGCAGCACCGACAAGCCAGTGGCCTGCTCAAACATTTGCTGGCCGTTGACCCCGATCCAGCGGGGCGAGATATTGGCTGCCGTGTGGACGATCCCGCCCTTGATGACAGCGGGGAACCCACAGCCGATGGGGCCGCTCCAGCCGAAGTGCTGCACCACCAGCGCCGCCGTCTCGACTATTGCCTCAGGTGTGGCGGGGGTCGGCGTGGGGATGCGGTGGCGCGGCGTCACCAGCGCGCCATCCGTCACGTCTACGATGGCCCCCTTGATGCCCGACCCGCCAATGTCTAAACCAAGAATGTGCATCGTTGCCCCTCAACACCTCAACACCTCAACACCTCTACACCTCTACACCTCTACACCTCTACACCTCTACACCTCTACACCTCTACACCTCTACACCTCTACACCTCTACACCTCTACACCTCTACACCTCTACATAACATACCGCCCTGGGTTCAGAATGCCTACCGGATCCCAGTTCGCGCGCAGCGTACGCATAATCGCGGCGCCCTCAGGCTCCGGCCCCCAGCGGTCGAGGCGCAGCGTGGGGGCTGCCTCCTCGACGACGACATAGCCGCCCAGCGCATCCATCCCGGCGCGTACCTCGGCCAAAGCGTCAGCCACGGCTGCTGGGCTGACATCAGCTACGGGCCAGCGGCTGAAGAACAGCCCTGGCCCAGCGACCCCTAGCTGCTGCGGCTGCCAGCCCCGTGCGGTAGCTGTACGCTCCATCAGGGCGGCGACCGGGGTGAGTGCGCCCTCTGGGGCGGCTGCCCGCAGACAGATCGAGCCATCCTCAGCCGGGGCCGTGAAGTTAGCGATGGCCGCCCAGAGGGTTTCATCGTCCGCCTCGCACAACTCGATGGTGCGGGCACCCACCGCGACACAGCGCCGGGTCGCCTCGCGGATTTGCCTGGAGACCGCAGCGGCAGTGCCGGCATAGCGGGCCACGACCACAAAATGAATTGGCTGTCCAGTAAGGAAGGTGTGCAGGGCGGGCAGCGTCGCTTCGGCGGACTGATTAAGGACGACGATGGCGCTGGGTTGTAGCGGCGCGGCCCGCAGCGCCGCAATGGCCTGCGCGGGCATGTAGCCGTCGGTAAAGGATGCCAAGAGCGTCTGGCGATGCTCGGGCAGCGGCTGTACCCTGAAGGTCGCCTCGACAATCACGCCGAGCGTGCCCAGTGCCCCAATGTGGAGCCTGTGGGTGTCGTAGCCGCTGAACGTTTTGCTGACCAGATCGTCGCTCTGCACGAGACGTCCGTCGCCCAAGGCCACGCGCAGGCCCAGCGTCCACCTGCGGGGGCAGCCGTAGCTCAGGCAGAGCAGCCCGACGGCACCGCTGGCGAGCAGCCCACCGACGCTGGCCCGCTCGGGCAGCGGCGGGTTCCATGGCAGCCACTGGCCGTGGGGCGCCAGCGTCGCCTGGATGCTGGCGAGGGTGACCCCAGCCTCAACCGTGATCTGCATCGCGGCGGGATCATAGGCGCTGATCCGGTTAAGCTGCGCGGTTGCCAGCGCCACATCGTACGCGCTCGGCGGGGCACCGAGATGCTGGCGCGTACCGCCGCCCCACGGCACCACGGCCAACTTACGGGCTACGGCGTCGCGCAACGTCTCGGCCAACGCTTCAGGTGTGGTGGGGGTCACGACTTCGGCGGGATTACTGCCGTGCAGGGTGTAAATGCTCATGCGCTAAACATGTTTCCGAATCGGCCACTTCAGCGTGACCGCTTGGCGTATCCCGTCACAGCGACACGTTGCGGCTTTGCGCGAGATCACCCCGCCGCCGCTCACTTCGTTCTGACCCGTCGCTTCAGATCGGCTGCGGGCCTCCGAAAAGCGAGTACGTCAAGCGCGCCACGCGGGTAGCTCTTGAGGAACTGCATCAGGCCAGCGGGGGTGCGCCGCCAGTAAAACGAAACCCCCATGGCCGCAAGGAGGGGCGTCAAGACGACCATCAGGTTGATGGGCCAACTCATAAACACCGCAGCGCCAAGATAGGCCAAGGCAAGGAGCATCAGCAGCGCCTGAGCCATCGGCAGCAGCAGCATACGCTCGCGCATATATCGGTAGGCGACAAAAAAGGCAGCGACGTACCAAAGCTCAAAACAGGCAACGAGTGCCACCAGTAGCGCAATCCAAAGCCCCACGTGTCACTCCTGGGCTGGTCGTACATCCGGCGCAATCATAGCACAAGACGTGCCAGATGTGCGACCGGAAGCGAAACCAGCTAGGGCGGTTGCAAAGTCCTATTATCGCGCCAGCCCTCACCCCCCTGCCCCCTCTCCCGTTCAGGGAGAGGGGGAGCCGAATCCATCCTGCTGCGGAATCTCCCCTCTCCCCTTGAGGGAGAGGGGCCGGGGGTGAGGGGTAAAAGGCGACGTTGCATCAGTCCTGCGAAACCAGCGCCCCACCATGCCACGCTGACGCCGCCGCATGGCTATATGCTATAATCGGCCCCGGCAGCGCCAGAAACGCCCCGCCAGCGAGGAAGTGACCCATTCATGAGCGAGCGGCCCAGCATCACGGCGTTTTTTCCGGCCTTTAACGACGCTGGCACCATCGGCAGTATGATCGTCAGCGTGATCGAAACCCTTGAGGAACTCACCGCTGACTACGAGGTGATCGTCGTCGAGAACGGCAGCACGGACTACACCGTGCAGGTGCTGGAGTCGTTAGCCAGCCACTACCCTCGGCTACAGGTCTTTACCCACCGCAAGCCCCTCGGCTATGGCGGCGCCCTGCGCGTCGGCTTTGCCAGCGCCACCAAGGATCTCATCTTCTACACCGACGGCGACGCCCAGTACGATCCTCGCGAGCTGAAGCTCCTGCTGCCAGCCCTGCGCGACGACATCGACATTGTTAATGGGTGGAAGATCGACCGCTCGGATCCGCTGCACCGCAAGATCATCGGGCGGGTCTACCATCACACGGTCAAGCTGCTCTTCGGTTTCAAGCTGCGCGATGTTGATTGCGACTTTCGTCTCATCCGCCGTGCGGTCTTCGAGGTCGTCGATCTGGAGTCGGACAGCGGTACGATCTGCCTTGAGTTGGTCAAGAAACTTCAGGATGCTGGTTACCGCTTTGCTGAGGTGCCGGTGCATCACTATCACCGCACTTACGGCGAGAGCCAGTTCTTCAACTTCCCCCGCATTTGGCGCACCGGCGTGCAGCTCATCCAGCTCTGGTGGAAGCTGGTCGTGCGACGGGCGCACCTCAAACAGATCGCGCAGCGCCGTGCGCGCCGTGCCTCACATGTGCGAAGCTGAGCATCACCTATGGAACGCACCCCCGACCTGCGCGCGGCCTTCGCGGGCAGCCGCGTCCTCATCACTGGCGGCGCAGGCTTTATCGGCGCAAATTTGGCCCACCGCCTAGCCGACCTTGGCGCCCAGATCACGCTGGTTGACTCGCTCATCCCTGAGTACGGCGGCAGCCTCCACAACCTCGCCGGCCTGGACGAGCGCGTGCGGCTGAATATTGCCGATGTGCGCGACGAACACTCGATGAACTATCTGGTGCAGGGCCAGGACTACCTGTTCAACCTGGCGGGCCAAACCAGCCACATGGACTCGATGCGCGACCCGTACACCGACCTGGAGATCAACTGCCGCTCGCAGCTCTCGATCCTCGAGTCGTGCCGCAAGTACAGCACCGGCATCAAGGTGGTCTACGCCTCGACCCGCCAGATCTACGGCAAGCCCGACTATCTGCCCGTTGATGAGCGCCATCTCGTTCACCCCACCGACGTGAACGGCGTCAACAAAATGGCCGGCGAGTGGTACCACATCCTCTATAACAATGTCTACGGCATCAGGGGCTGCGCCCTGCGCCTGACCAACACCTACGGCCCACGGATGCGCGTCAAAGATGCCCGCCAGACCTTCCTCGGCATCTGGATTAAGCAGGTACTCAGCGGCGAGACGGTGCAGGTCTGGGGCGATGGGCTGCAAATCCGCGACTTCACCTACGTCGATGACTGTGTCGAGGCGATGCTGCGCGCCGTGATCGCGCCCGAAGCCTACGGCCAGATCTTCAACCTGGGCAGCAGCGAGACGATCAACCTGCGCGACCTCGCCGCCCTGCTGATCGAAATCGTCGGCGGGGGCCGCTACGAGATTATCCCCTTTCCCGCCGACCGCAAGCCCATTGACATCGGTGACTACTACGGCGACTATCGCATGATCCAGGGGCGTCTGGGCTGGACACCCACCGTCTATCTGCGCGAGGGTCTCGCGCGCACGCTGGACTTCTACCGCGAGAACCGCGCCTATTACTGGTGAACAAGACCGCAACAAAGTGCGGGCGCTCGCCGTCTGAATGGGTAGCAGGCCGAATGGCCCACCCTGACGGAGGCTCCTCAGATGAATACGCATGCACGACTGCTTCGCAGCCGCACCGACCGCATGATCGCCGGCGTCGCCGCCGGAGTCGCCCGCTACCTCAACCTCGACCCGACCATCGTGCGCCTTGTCTTTGTGCTGCTGGCGTTCACCGGCCCCGGCATCCTGATCTACCCGCTCTTATGGGCGGTCATGCCCGCCGAGGCACCGCCCGCCCTAGGCACCCAGCCCGGCGGCCAAGTCTTTGTGTCCACTGGCGCCACCCAGCGTCTACGTATGGATCCAATGACGGGCGCACCTGACGCACCTGAGGAGGTTCCGATCAACCATGTGGGCGGGTCTACCTCGGCCCATGGCACCGGCAGCACCGGCAACAAATTCCTTGGCTACGGGCTGCTTGGCCTCGGCTCCTTCATCGCCCTCCAGATGATCTGGCCCGGCTTTGCGGGCCTGCTCTTCCCCGTCGCGCTAATCGCGGCGGGCATCTGGCTGCTGCGTAAGAGCTAAAAGGCGCAGGGCGAGGTTTCAGGTGCCGGGTTTCAGGTGTCGGGTCGAGCGCATTAGAAAGCCTTGCGTATGCCTAAACTGTAAAGCAGCTACGAACCTTGTTCAGGGCACATAATGAAGGACGAAGGCAGTTGCCTTCGTCCTTCGTGTTTTAGCGCCAAACGATACGCCTATTCAGCTCTGCGAAAGTTCGCGCAGGCGTGAAGGGTTGAGCAGCGTGATGCCGGAGCGGTCTACGTCGAGCAGGCGGGCGTCACGGAACTGGTTGATGATCTTCGTCACCGTCTCACGGTAGGCGTTGACCATCTCGGCCAGTTGCTGGTGGGTGCGCCGGGCGACGCGCTGCTGCGGGCGTGGGCCAGCCGGTTCCTGCTCCACCGACATTTCAAGCAGAACCGAGGCGAGGCGAGCGGGGACAGACTTGAAGGCGACCTCGTCGAGGCGACGGCCCACCGTGAGCCGGTGCTGGCCGAGCATATCAATCAGCGCAGCGCCGAGGCCGGGGGTCGTAGTGACAGCCTCAAGGACAGTGGCCTTTGGCACGGCGACGAGGCGCACCGGCTGAAGCGCCTGGGCGAAGGTGTCGTATTGCTCACCGCCATCAAGGGCGCTATGGCCGAAAATTTGGCCCGCTTCGACCGTCTTGACGGTGAGGATGCGCCCCTCGGGCGAGTGGATCTGGAGGCTGACCTGGCCGCTGTTTAACATGTAGAGGGCGTGCGCCGGCTGGCCCTGGGTGTACACGTAGCTATGCCGACGAAAACTCTGGCTGGCGCCCAAGTGTTCAAGGGTGGCTGCCAGTCGCTGCTGGGCCGACTCGTCCTCTGCTGCAGCCATAGACACTCCTTGCACCGTCGTGCGCCCTTCATAGATAGTTGTGTAATTGTAACATACCGCTGGGGCCAGCGCGTAAGTTTTTTGTTAGAGCGGCCATGCGGCTTGCGCCGCCCAACGCCCGTTTTCACCATTAGGCCGTAAAAGCCCACTCGCCCGCCCGCATCACCGGCTCGACGCTGCCATCGCCCCGCATGCCGTCAATGTCCATCTGGGCCGAGCCGATCATAAAATCAACGTGGGCCGCGCTGGTGTTGCCGCCAACCGCCGCGAACTCCTCGGGTGACAAGGTCGCGCCGTCCTCGACGCAGAAGCGGTAGCCGCTGCCGAGCGCTAGGTGGCTGGCCGCGTTCTCGTCGTACAGCGTGTTGGCGAAGAGCATGCCCGTGCGCGCCACCGGCGAGCTTGCCGGCACCAGGGCCACCTCGCCCAGCCGTGCCGAGCCTTCGTCGCTCTCGACCAGACGCCGCAGCACTTCCTCGCCCCGCGCCGCTGTCAGCGTCACCACACGCCCAGCCTCGAAGGTAAGGGTGAAATCCTCGATCAAGTTCCCGCCATAGTTGAGCGGGCGACTCGAGCGCACCACCCCGTCAACCCTGGCCCGGTGCGGCAGCGAGAAGATCTCTTCGGTGGGCAAATTCGCCACGAAGGCGTGGCCCTGTGCGCTGACCGAGCCGCCGCCCGCCCAGAGGTGCCCATCGGCGAGGCCCACGCTCAGGTTGGTGCCGGGGGCGCTGTAGCGCAGGGCCGTGTAGCGCTTGGCGTTCATATAGGCGCAGCGGGCGTCGAGATCGGCGACGTGGGCCTGCCATGCCGCCACCGGGTCGGGGGTGTCGAGGCGGCAGGTGACGGCAATGGCCCGCCACAGGCGGGCGATCCGCTGATTCGCAGGCAGATCAGGCAGCACCTGGGCCGCCCAGCCGGGGGTCGGAAATGAGACCACGGCCCAGGCCGAGGCGTTGCGCTGCACCAACTCGGTGACGGGCCGGGCGGCTTCGGCGGTGGCCCGCAGCATCGTGCTGACCGCCTCGTGATCCTGTCCAGCTAACAAGGTCGGGGTTGCGGCATAGATCGAGAGCAGCGCATCGCCCGCCCGCAGATAGGCGGCGGTCGCGGCGGGATACCAGGCAGGCACCTCGCCGAACGAGTCGCGTGGCGCCTCCTGGACGCGCACCAGCGTGAGCTGCTCGTCGCCCCAGAGGACATCAACCAGGCGGGCACCTGCCCGGTAGGCACTGCGGGCCACGGCGCGCACCAGATCCACCGTCTGAAGATCGGCGCGCACCAGCAGCCGCTGCCCCGGTCGCAGGCCCAGACCCACATGAACAATCACATCAGCGTAGCGACTCAGCTCATCGGCTGGAATTTGCGTTGGCATCGGCACATTCTCCACAGAAGGACTCGAGCCTGTCTACTATAGCACGGGTGTGATGCAGCGGCGCGAACGGCGCAGCGTTGTTCTAGGGCGGTTGCAACGTCCGATTGCCGCGCCAGCCCTCACCGCCCTGCCCCCTCTCCCTGAACGGGAGAGGGGGAGCCGGAAGCGTCCTGCTGCGGAATCTCCCCTCTCCCCGTGAGGGAGAGGGGCTGGGGGTGAGGGGCAAAGGCCGGTGCCGGATCGGCCTATTTGAAACATATTAGACCCAGCCCTACACCTTCGTCGGCACATAGCGCAGATGCGGCCCATCGTCATAGCGCAGCCGCCAAGTGCCAGGGGCGCGGGTTAAACAGATCACGGCGCTGCGCCCGGCGGTGCTGATTCGCACGGCCTCGTCGGTACGCTGCCAGTTGAGGCCGCGCTGGCGTGTGATCGGGATCGCGCAGTCAAGGTAGGCGCCCTGCGGGTCCCCAGTGGCGCGCTGGCACGGTCGTAGTCCAATCACATGGGCGTTGATCACAATCCCGTGGCGTACCAGCATGTAATCCTCGCGTACATTCTGGTAGAGGCGCAGACAGGGGCCGAGCATGCGTACGCCGATCAGCGCCGCGAGGGCGAGGCGAACCAGCGGTGCGACACCCAGGGCGGTAAGGGTGAGCGCCACGATCAGACAGATGATCACGAAGGGGTCGAAATAGTCCGTGCGCGGGCGCTCGAGCAGGTACTCGCCAAGCAGATTGGGCAGAAAATAGCCTGACAGACGACGCGGCGGCGCCTGCGCTAACGTGGCGGACTCGACCAGATCGAGCATAGCAGGCAAGCGGGACTCCTTGCGCCAGATCACAGATCCTACGATTCATTGTAGGATCTGCCGCTTACCGGCGCAAGCGCCCTAGCGAGTGACCACGAGGAAGCCGATCAGGATGCACAACTGCCAGAGTACCGGGAGCAGACCACCGAGGATGCGCTGGCTGCCCTTCCACTCGTAGAGTACCTCGCAAAACCCCGACGTAAGCCAGTAGGCCCACGCAATCGCCGCACCCCACGCCAAAATGGGCAGGATCGGCAAGCCCACGACCTGGAGCAAGAGGGCGCCCAGCAGGGGCAGCAGCCGGGGCAGTTGGCTACGCGGATAGAGCGCGACGGCCCGGTAGCCCTCCTCGCCGCCGCCGGTGTTCTCATCAAGCACCACCGACAGCAGACTGACCAGCGGCCACTCAAGCAGCCCGAAGAGCCACACGCCCAAGCAGGCGGCGACCAGACCCATGGTCGGGGGCTTGTCGGCCAGCAGCCCATTAGCCAGCAGCAGGAGCGCAGGAAACAGGGCCACCAGCGCCATCGGCGTGGCTGCGGCAAACAGGCGCGGCAGCGCGACAACCTTCGTGCTAAAGTCGGCCCGCGCTTCGGCCACCAGCGCGTCAAGGCTCAGCCGCCGCTGAAAGGCCAGCCCGACGAGCCACGAGCGGGCCTCTTGCTGAAGGATCGGGGGACTCCCCTCCTGCTCAAGCGGGGCAATGCAGTTGACCGCGTGGCTGAGCAGGGTGGGAAAGTTGCTCATCGCCGAGGTAATCAGCACCCCTGGCGTGAAGCTCCCATCGTAGAGCAGGCTGTTCAGGCGACCCGTGCCCGGCAGCCGCGACGACTGGAGTAGGAGCACCTGGCTCTCTTCGCTGATCTCGGTGGCCTTGAAAGCGCTGACGTGCTTCCAGGGAATCAGAACCCAGCGCCCCTTGAAGGTACTGCGTACGGCCAAGCCATCATTCCGCGACTCGAGGCCAGAGAGCAGACCGCGCAGCCAGAGGATGCCCGGCACGGCGACCAGCAACATCAGATGGGCTGCCACCAAAATCCACCAGGGGGCTGGCAGGTCGGGCCGATCAGGTCGCCCCATGAAGGGCACCCCTTGCGTACGATAAGCGTTGTAGAGTTCGACATAGCGTGGGTCGGTCAGATCCCCGCTGAAGGGCCACAGTTGGCGCAACGTGGGAAAACTAAGTGCAAAGAAGTGTACCCAGGCGGCAAGGTAACTGGCGGCGAGGCTGACCACCAGCACAAGCGTGACCAGCCCGAAGATCGCCGTGATGCGGGCCGGGTAGGTCGCCCGCACCGGGCCGCTTAAAAGCTCGCTAGGCGTCAGCGTGGCCCGCGCATCGCTTGCGGCCCCACTGAAAAAAGCGCTCGGGCTGAGCAGCAGCCCAAAGAAGAGCGACGGGGCGTCCTCACGGAGCTGAACCCGCTGCGCGCCCTCAAGCGCACGGGCGGTTCGCTCGCTCTGGCTCAGCATCGTTTTCAGCAGATCGTCAAACCCGGTGATGTTCGAGGTAATGTAGAAACCGGGGTGCCCGCCAAAGCCGTAGAAGAAACTGTAGAGCCGGTGCCAGGCGGTCAACTGACGCCCATCGGTTTCGGCAAGCAGCACGAAGCGCTCGCCCGCCACATCCTGGGTCACCTTCAGCTCACGCAGATGCTCCCAGCGTAACGGCAGCCACATCCCGGCGAACTCGACCAGCAGGCCGACATTGCTGGTGCGTACTGACGGAAAGGCGTTGCGGAGAATGAGGGCCGCGAGGAGCGCCACGGCGGCCCAGTTCAGCGGCGCAAGCAGGGTGGGCAGAAACTCAAACAGCGTCGTAAAGTGGGGGCGCGCCCGCCCGTCAATCCAGTCCACCACAGGCATGAACAGCGAGAACTGCCGCAGCATGGTGTCATCGTGATCGGTCAGATCCCACAGGCCGCGCAAGCACGTTTGGCCCAGGTTGCCTATCGCCACGGTGACGATGATGACCGAGAGCCAGGCGATAGATGAGGTGATCAGACGCGGGTAACGGTGATAGCGTTCTGCTTGGCGCATCCTGCCTCCGTGCGAATACGGCGCTATGCTTCTAGGTCGCTCGCGGGCTCGCCTGACTGAAGTTGCTGGACGCGCAGCTCGGCGTGATCGAGGAGGCGCTGGCAGTCGGCGGCGAGGCGCACGCCCTGCTCGTAGAGGATCAGCGCCTCGGCGAGCGGCAGTTCGCCCTGCTCAAGGCTGGCGACTACCTTCTGAAGACGGGTGTAAAGCACCTCGTAAGATTCAACCGGCGTTGGGGCACTCATGGGCGTCTCTTTTCCGCTGGGGTGCCCCTGACGGGCGTCTCGACGGTGGCGACAAGCTCACCGTCACGCAGGGTAATCTGGAGTTGCACGCCGGGGGAGGCGTGCGCTGGCGCGGTGACCACCTGACCGGTGTCGGCGCGACGGGCCACGGCGTAGCCACGGGCCAGGGTCGCCAGCGGGCTAAGCGCCTCAAGGCGCCCAGCGAGGCCGCGCAGATTCACTTGACGCAACGCGGCGGCGGTGCTGACGGCGCGCTCCATCCGACGGGCCAGATCGTCAACCTGCTGGCGGTCGCGCCCAAGCCGACGCAACGGGGCGTGGCGCTCAATGCGCCGGGTGGCCTGATACAGCTCGGCGCGGCGGTCGGCGAGATCAGCATAGACCGCGACCGTCATCCGCGACTGAGCTTCGGCGACAAGGCCGTACAGCTCGGCCAGCTCGGGAACCGCCAACTCGGCGGCAGACGAGGGCGTGGGGGCGCGCACGTCGGCCACGTAGTCCACAATGGTCGTGTCCGTCTCGTGGCCCACGCCGCTAATCAGCGGGACAGGGCTGGCAAAGACGGCGCGGGCGACGGCTTCGTCGTTAAAGGCCCACAGATCTTCGGGGGCGCCACCGCCACGGGCGAGGATCACCAGATCGACGCCCGCCCCGTAGGCTCGGTACAGCGCCTCGACGATGCTGTCGGGGGCACGCTCACCCTGCACTAGACACGGCGCAATCAGCACCTCGACGAGCGGGCAGCGGCGCCGCAGAATATTCAGCATATCTTGAAGGGCGGCACCGCCGGGGGCGGTGACCAGCGCGATGCGGCGGGGCAGGGCGGGCAGGGGGCGCTTACGCTCAGCGCTGAACAGACCATCAGCCTCAAGGCGGGCTTTCAGCTCCTCGAAGCGAGCGTAGAGCAGACCGACCCCGGCGGGCAGGATCGCATCAACGTAGATCTGCAATTCACCGCGTGGGCTGTAGAAGGCGAGCCTACCGTGGGCCAGCACCAGATCGCCTGAGCGGGGCAACGCGGCCAGCCGCGCCGCATCGCGCTTCCACATCACGCCCCGCAGCAGGGCACCCTCGTCCTTCAGGCTGAAATAGCAGTGGCCCGAGGGTGCGTGGCGCTTGAACTCGGACAGCTCGCCCGTAAGCCACAGATCGCTGAAGAGCGGGTGCGACTCGAGGAGCTCGCCGAGGTAGGCTGTGACTTCGGTGATGGAAAGGGCTTCGTGCATAAGGTTGCGGGCTGCGGGCTGAAGGCTGAGGCCAGGTAGCGAGTCCTTCAGCCCGCAGCCCGCAGCCCGATCATAGTGGCTCGATGACCAGGAGGGGCTGGCCGTACTCGACAGGCTGCCCGTTCTTCACGAGGATGCGGGCCACGCGACCAGTGACGTCGGTCTCGATCTCGTTCATCATCTTCATCGCCTCGATGACGCCAATCGCATCACCGGCATGCACTTCGTCGCCGACCTGGACAAAGGGCGGGTCTTTGGGCGAGGGCGCGGCGTAGAAGGTGCCCACCATCGGTGCCGTGACCGTGTGGCCCGCAGGCAACTCGACGGGCGAGCTTGTATGGGCGACTGGGGTGAACATCGGCTGCACCGGCGTGGTCGGCAGCGGTATATGGGCGCTGGGCTGCTGGAGCACAGGCGCAAGCGCGACGGGCTGTGGGGCGACCAGCGTGGGGCCGCGCTTCACATGCAGCTTCGTCTCGCCGCGTTCGATCAGGATCTCGGTGATGTCGCTCTGCCCAATCAGCCGGAGCAGATCACGCACCGCAGCGATGCCAAATATATCGTTCTCAGGGAAATCTGACGTTGCGTCGCCCATAATATCATCTGCCTTTAGAGCAGCGCACAGCCTCTGTCGCGTGAAACCGGGGGCATTGTAGCATAGAATGTAAAATGCCCAGCGTCACGGTGCTTCGGCACGCCATGGTGCGCCCATTAGGTTGCAGGGCTACGTCAAAGTCGTGTTACGTCCCCCCGCCCGGTGGCGGAAGCCACGGGCGACGCGGTGCGAAGGCCGCCTGCGCGGCCTCACCCAGCCGGCGAAGGTCGGCTTCGTCTCCACGCACCGGGGGGTTGAAGCCCCCCGGCGCGCAACGTTGTATCAGCCCTACGCATTCCAGTGCGCTAATTGCATAGTCGGGCGACTTCAGGTACAATGGGCTGTAGCAAGATCCGACGATGGTGTCAGGGGGGCGTACGCCCCCCTTGGTCGTGGTTTCCGCTCATTAAACCAAGCGGCACGGAGGTTGAACGAGCTTATGCCCACCTATGTTTACGCCTGTGATGCCTGCGGCACCCAGTTCGAGCAGTTCCAGAGCTTCAAGGAAGAACCCCTAACCGTCTGTCGCTGTGGGCAGACCGGCAAGATTCGCCGGGTCATTCAGCCCGCTGGCGTCGTTTTCAAGGGTTCGGGCTGGTATATTAACGATAGCCGTGGCACCGGCAGCAGTACGGTCGCCGCCCCGGCCACCCCTGAGCCGACCAAAAAGGTTGAGAGTACCGACACTGCCGTGACGCCTGAGCAGACCGCGAAGCCTGAGAAGAGCGAGAAGAGTGACGCTGCTCCCGCCACCGCGAACGCCTAGTTCCTTCCCCAAACCAGCGGGCTGGTTTGGCGTGTTTGTCGCCGAACATGCCTCTCGCCTCGGGTGCGTCTGTAGCTAGGGGCGCTGCATTGTGCAGCGCCCCTAGTCTCGTCTCCGCCGTTCGCACCGTCGGATGAACTCACACCCAGCGGGAGGTTCTCTTATGTCCGTCTCTAGCGCCCTGTGCTTGGTGCGCGACGATGTGCGCGCCATCTTTCGCAACGACCCGGCGGCCCGTAATCTTGCCGAGGTGCTGCTCTATCCTGGACTACACGCCGTTGTGTTCCACCGATTCGCCAATGCCCTCTGGCGTCGTAGCGTGCCCTTCATTCCCCGCCTCATCTCGCAGTGTTCACGCTTCCTCACCGGGATCGAAATTCACCCCGGTGCCCGGATCGGTCGCGGCCTCTTTATCGACCACGGGATGGGCGTTGTCGTCGGCGAGACGGCTGAGATCGGCGATTGGGTCATGCTCTACCAGAATGTGACGCTGGGCGGCACCGGCAAGCAGAAGGGCAAGCGCCACCCAACCCTGGAAGATCATGTGGTCGTCGGCGTCGGGGCCATCGTCCTCGGGGCCATTACCATCGGCGAAGGTGCCCGCGTCGGCGGCGGGGCCGTGGTGGTCAAGGATGTCCCCCCGCACTCGACCGCCGTTGGCGTGCCAGCCCGTGTGGTCGCCACCCGCGACCCCGCCACCGGGCAGACCCGCCGCACCGAGAGTTTGCCCGACCCTGAGGGCGCGATGCTCCGGGGCCTCCGCGACAAGGTGCTTGAGCTTGAGTCCCGGATGACCGACCTTGAGGACACGACGCAGACCCACCACGTCGATCACCACCTCACCTACGATGCGCTCCCCGCCAGCCTCTGGCGAACCCTCGACGAGTACCGTGGCGATGAGGAGTATAATCTAGGCGCTGGAATCTAGTTGCGAGCCTCGCTACCTATGTCAATTCATATCTACAATACCCTGACCCGCAAGGTCGATCCGTTCGTCACCATTGAACCGGGCGTGGTGCGGATGTACGTCTGTGGGGTGACGCCCTACGACGACGCCCATGTCGGCCACGCGATGTCGGCCATTGTCTTTGATGTGATCCGGCGCTATCTGGAATATCGCGGCTACCAGGTGCGCCATATCGTCAATTTCACCGATGTGGACGATAAGGTGATCGCCCGCGCCGAGCAGCTTGGGCGCGATGCGCTCCAGCTCTCTGGGCAGCTTGCCGACGAGTTCCTGGCCCAGCTCGCTGCCTTGAACGTGCAGCCCGCCACCGCCTACCCCCGCGTCACTCAGACCATCCCCGAGATTGTCGCCTTCATCGCGGGCCTGATTGCCAATGGGCACGCCTACGCCGCCGAGGGCGATGTCTATTTCCGCGTCGCCAGTGATGCGAACTACGGCAAACTCTCGGGCCGCTCGCTGGGCGAAATGCTCTCTGGCACGCGCTTTGAGGTTGACCCGCGCAAGGAGTCGCCCGCCGATTTCGCCCTCTGGAAGGCCGCCCGCCCCGGCGAGCCTGCCTGGCCCAGCCCGTGGGGGCCGGGTCGCCCCGGTTGGCACATCGAGTGTTCGGCGATGAGCGTCAAGCACCTCGGTGAGCAGATCGACATCCACGGCGGCGGCAACGATCTGATCTTTCCGCACCACGAAAACGAGATCGCCCAGAGCGAGGGGCTGACCGGCAAGCCCTTCGCCCGCTACTGGGTTCATAACGGCATGCTCCAGTTGGTCAACCCCCAGACCCGCGAGGTCGAGAAGATGTCAAAGTCGCTCGGCAATGTGGTGACGGTCGCCAACTTCCTTGAGCAGTACGACCCCGATGTCTTCCGCCTGATTGTCCTCGGCAGCTACTACCGCAACCCGCTCACCTATAACGCCGAAATCGCCGCCGACAACGCCCGCAAGCACGAGCGCCTGCTCTCAGCCCTGCGCCCCGCCGTGGGCGATAGCGCAAGCGGCCCCGCTGTCGAAACGCTCACCCAGGCGGTTGAACACGCCCGTGCGAGCTTCACCCAGGCGATGGATAACGACTTCAACAGCGCCGGGGCCGTCGCCGCGCTCTTCGAGGTGGTGCGCGCCACCAACACCGCCCGCGATGCAGGTGTCGGCGGCCAACCCTTCGCCGCCGCCCAGGCCACCTTTAAAGAACTGGCCGGTGTCCTTGGTCTGCGCCTCAATCTTGACCGCCACGGCAAGGGCCAGGATAGTGCCCCCTTCATCGAGTTGCTGATCGAGATGCGCGCCGAGCTGCGGAAGGCGAAGCAGTTCGCCCTCGCCGACCTCGTGCGTAGTCGCCTCGCTGACCTTGGCGTCACCCTTGAGGATAGCCCGCAGGGCACCCGCTTTAAATTGTAGATTTTGGATTTTGGATTGTAGATTGCGGAAATCTAAAATCTAAAATCTGCAATCCAAAATTCTTATGGCATGGCTAGAGCTTGCAGTCCAGGTTGATAACGAGGCCGTCGAGTCCGTCGCGGAGATTCTCGCCCAATACGGCTATAACGGCGGTGTGGTGGTCGAGCCAGCCTGGACCCCCGGCGGCGAGGGGCCGGAGTTCAGCTATGACCCGGCGCGTCCCGCTGTGCTACGCACCTACCTGCCGCTCGACGAGCAGGCCGAAGATACGCGCCAGCGCATCGAGCAGGCGCTCTGGCACCTTGGGCAGATGCGCCCCGTCGGTGCGCTTCAGGTGCGTACGCTTGAGGAGGAGGATTGGGCGAACGCTTGGAAGCAGCACTACCACGTCATGCGGATCGGCGAGCGCACGGTGATTGTGCCCTCGTGGCTTGAGCACGAGGCCCGTCCCGATGATGTGATCCTCAACCTTGACCCCGGTATGGCCTTCGGCACGGGGCTGCACCCGACCACGCAGCTCTGTCTGCGCCTGCTCGAACGCTACGTGCAGCCCGGCCAGCGCGTCCTCGACCTTGGCACCGGCTCCGGCATTCTCGCCATCGCCGCCGCCAAGCTGGGGGCAAACCCAGTCGTCGCGCTCGACAATGACCCCATCGCCGTGCGTGTCGCCGCCGAGAATGTCGCCCGCAACGGGGTCGCCGCCACGGTACGCACCGCCGAGGGTAGCCTGGGCGCTGGCAACACAATGGGCCACTGGCTCACCGG
>CAIWXH010000489.1 GCA_903916565.1 uncultured Oscillochloris sp.
CACCATACTTGACCAGCTTGCGTCGCTGGGACTCACCGAGTACGAGTCCAAAGTCTATTTGGCGCTGCTGCGCGAAAACCCGGCGACGGGCTATCAGATCAGCAAGAGCGCAGGCGTGCCGCGCTCGATGGTCTACGAGGCACTAGGCCGTCTGGAGGCGCGTGGCGCTGCGCTGCGCTCAGGCGATGAGAAGGCCACGCTCTACCGGCCCGTTTCGCCAGCCTTGCTGCTCGACCGCTACGAGCGTGAGGCCCGCGAACGCACCGCTTCGCTGCGCGCCGAGTTGCTGCCCCTCTATCATCAGGAAGAGACGGGGCGGCTGTGGAATTTTACGGGCCGCCGCGAGGCGCTGGCCTACGCCAGCGATCTGATTAACGGCGCCCACTGCGAGCTGATGCTCGTCTTCGCCGATGCGGATCTTGCGGCCCTGCACCCACGCCTTGAGGAAGCCCACGCCCGCGAGGTGCGTATGGGCGTGATTCTCACCGGCGACGCGCCCTTCGACCTTGGTCAGGTGGTGCGCCACCCTAAGCGCGAGACTGAGCTGCATCGGATGCAGGAGACGCTGATCGTGGTGGCCGATGAGGCCGAGTTTCTTATTGCCAGCGGCCATCTCATCACCACTGCGACGGTGACGACCAATCCAAATATGGTGCTGATTGCCCGCCAGTTCATCTGGATGGAGCTCTTCGCCCAGCGCATCTTTGCCCGCCTGGGGTCCGACCTGCTGACCCAGCTTTCGCCTGAAGATCAGCAGATGCTGCGGTAGACAAGGTTTAGATGCCGCTCGTAGTGGGGGCTTCAGCCCCCGATCCGACCCTGATGCGGCTGAAGCCGCTACTACGAACATCACAAACGCTAAAGCACCTGAAACCTCGTCGTAGGGGGTCAAACCATGAAGGATACCCTAATGTCAACCTACCCACAAACCCGCACCGAGTCACGGGTCGGCTGGAGCTTCACATTCAACGACGCCTTGTTCGAGCCACTCTTTGTCGCCCTGACCCTGATTGGCATCGGTGTCGATCTGTTGCTGGGGCGAGTCGGTGCCGCGCCCGCCGCGCAGTTGTCCGTCCACCTGATCACCTATTTCGTCGGTGGTTTCTACGCGGTGCGGGCGATTATCGCCGCCCTGCGTGAGCGCACCATCAAGGTCGATCTGCTGATGATTCTGGCGGCGATGGGCGCTGCCTATGTGGACGCCTGGACTGAGGGCGCGATTCTGCTCTTCCTCTTCTCGTTGAGCAATGTGCTTCAGAATTACGCGATGGATCGCACGCGCAGGGCCATCTCGGCGCTGCTTGAACTGCGCCCCGATACGGTGACGGTGCGCCGCGATGAGGCGCTGATCGAACTGCCGGTCGAGGAGGTGGTACCTGGCGATGTGGTGGCGCTGCGCCCCGGCGACCGCGTGCCGCTCGACGGCACGATTCTGCGCGGCAGCGGCAACTTCGACGAGTCGGCGCTGACGGGCGAGTCGATGCCCGTGCAGAAGGGCGAAGGTATGCTCGTTCTGGCCGGCACACTCAACCAGAGCGGCGCCCTGGATGTGCTGGTGACGAAGCCCGCCAGCGAGAGTACGCTGGCGCGGATTATCGGGATGGTGAGCGATGCCCAAGCCCGCAAGGCGCGTACGCAGAGCTTCCTCGACCGCTTTGAGCAGTGGTACGCGCTGGGCGTGATTGGCGCGGTGGCGCTCTTCATCGCCTTTGTGCCGGCACTCTTTCACGTGCCGTTCGCCCAGAACTTCTACAATGGCATGGTGCTGCTGACGGTGGCCTCGCCTTGCGCCCTAGTGATTAGCGTGCCAGCGGCGCTGCTCAGCGCGATTGCCAACGCGGCCCGCCACGGCGTCCTCTTCAAGGGCGGTGCCCACCTTGAAGAACTGAGCCGGATCAAGGTGATCGCCTTCGATAAGACCGGCACCCTTACCCACGCTCACCCCGAGGTGACCGATGTGCTGCCCCGCCCTGGTGTGACCGCCGACGAACTGCTTGCGGCTGTCGCCCGCGCCGAGATGCAGAGCGAGCACCCCATCGCCCGCTCGCTGATGGCCTACGCCGAGGCGCAGGGCGTGGTGGTGCAGGAGCCAGAGCAGTTCGAGGCCGTCACCGGCATGGGCGTCAGGGCGACGTGGGATGGTGAAGAGACGCTGATTGGTGCGCCGCGTCTCTTCAGCCACTTGGGCGTGGCGCTGCCGAACGAGATGCAGGCCGAGTTCGACCGCCTCGGTGATGAGGGGCGCGGCACGGTGCTGCTGGCCCGTCGGGGCACGACCTGGCTGGGCGTGGTCACGGTGATGGATCGCGAGCGTGCCGACGCCGCCGAGAAACTCACGCTGCTGCGGAAGGCGGGCATCGAGCGGATTGTGATGCTTACCGGCGACAACGCCCGCGTGGCCGACGCCCTGGGCCGCCGCTTGGGCATTGATGAGGTTCACGCGGGCCTGTTGCCCGAGGACAAGCTCCGCATCGTGGGCGAGTTGGGCCGTAAGTACGGGCCAACCGCGATGGTCGGCGATGGCATCAACGACGCGCCCGCCCTGGCGGCTGCTTCAAGCAGCATCGCGATGGGCGCTGCTGGTACTGATGCCGCGCTTGAAACCGCCGACATTGTGCTGATGCGCGATGACCTGGGTGCCATCGCCTACGCCGTCGGTCTGAGCAAGCGCACGCAGCGCATCGTCTGGCAGAACATCGTCTTCGCGCTCGCGGTGGTGGTGGTGCTGGTGGTGCTGACGCTCACGATTGGCGTGCCGCTGCCGCTCGGCGTGGTCGGCCACGAGGGCAGCACGATCCTAGTGGTGCTGAACGGCCTGCGGCTGTTGGCGCATCGCGGGTGAGCGCGACGGGCTAAACTTGACAAGGTTGTGAGGGCTGCTATAGTGCGCCGGTGTCCCCGTGGGGGGCACCGGCCTTTGTCTATGCGCCCCCTGCTCTATGCTCAAGCGACCCCTGGTTGTGGCCGGTCTCTACCTGGCAAGCTGTGCGCTCACGGCCTTGCTGCTGTGGCGTATCCCGCCCGTCGCAGCCCTGGCAAGCAGCTTCTCCGCCGGAGCTTTACACGCCCCTGAACATTCGCAGCAGCTTGGCACGTATCAGTGGAGTGGGCCGCGTGGCGCGCTGGTGGTACCGCTGCACTGGTGGGCAGATCGGGTGCTGGTGCGCCAGCGGCTCAGCGCAGGGCCGCAAGAACGCCCGCTGAGCCTGAGCAGCCCACAGGGCGAGCTGCGCTTCACCCTGCGGGCGGGCGACCTCCGCACCTATCGCTACCTCGCGCC
>CAIWXH010000490.1 GCA_903916565.1 uncultured Oscillochloris sp.
CGCCTACGCGGGCTGAACGAGCCTGCGTAGGCAGGCTTCGCATCGCAAGAGCCGGGGACTTCAGTCCCCCGGCAACACGACGGTGCACCATCGCCTACCAGCCCCCCGCCCAGTGGCTGAAGCCACGGGCTACGGTGACGAAGCCCGCCTACGCGGGCTGAACGAGCCTGCGTAGGCAGGCTTCGCATCGCAAGAGCCGGGGACTTCAGTCCCCCGGCTCCCACCGTTGCCACCGCCCTGGGTCGCCCAGGCGCCCGCTTGACAGCGTGGCTGCGCCTCATTTATAATTGATTGACCAGTCAATCAATTGGAGGCCGGTATGCCACCACGCGATGAGCATGACTACGAGCAGCGCCGTCAGCAGATCATTGACGGAGCGCTAGAGGCGTTCTCGGCCAAGGGCTTCGACGGCACCTCGAACAAAGACATCGCCGAGGCGGCCAAGATCGGCTCGCCGGGCCTGATCTACCACTATTTCAAGGATAAAGTTGACCTGCTGCACCAAGTCATTTTGGCGCGGCTGCCGCTCATCGCGCTGATCGACACCGCGAGCACCCAACTCGACCTTGACCTGCCCCCAGAGGAACTGCTGCCCGAACTGGTCGGCAATGTCACCAAGGTGCTGCAGTCCGAGGTGACCATCGCGCTGATGAAAGTGCTGCTGACGGAGGCGATCCGCAACCGGCGTGTCGCGCAAATGGTGGATGAGGTCGGGCCGGGCCGGGCGCTCAGGCTGCTGGCCGGTTACCTTGAGCGCCAGATGGACGCCGGGAGGCTGCGCCGAACAGACCCGCACGTTGCGGCACGCATCCTGGTCGGCCCGATCTTCGCCTACGCGCTGACGCGCTTCATCTTCGAGCAGGCCGAGGCCACCCGCATCGAGCCTGAGCTGATGGTGCGCGAGACGGTCACGAGTTTTCTGCACAGCATGGCCCCAGAGGCCAACTCACCCGCGCAGGCGCACCACTAGGCCGGTGTAGCGCCGCTCGGCGGACGCGGCGGCGACGGCGACGCTGATGGCCCGGCGGTCGCCCGTCAGCACCGCCAAGCTGCGCGCCCGCGTGACCGCCGTGTAGAGCAGGTTGCGCTGGAGCATGCCGCCGTGCTGCATCAGCAGCGGCAGCACCACGGCGGGATATTCGCCGCCCTGACTTTTGTGGACGCTCAGGGCGTAGGCCAGGGCCAGCTCGTCGAGGATGGCGAAGTCGAAGGCCACGTCACGCCCATCCTCAAAGCGCACCGTCAGCAGTTGCTCGGCGTAGTCAAGCGCCGCCACTAGGCCGATGTCGCCGTTGTAGACATCCAGCTCATAGTTGTTGCGCTGCTGAATCACCCGGTCGCCCAGGCGGAAGAGATTGGCGCCAAAGCTCTTCTCGGGCTTGTTGGCGGCGGGCGGATTCAGCGCCGCCTGCAACAGTCGGTTGAGGCTGGCAACGCCCGCTGCGCCCTTGTGCATCGGCGACAGCACCTGAATGTCGCGGCGCGGATCGAGGCCGAAGCGGGCGGGGATACGCTCGGCGACCAGCTCGACCACACGGGCGGCGCAGGCGTCGGCGTCAGCGGTGGGAAAGAAGAAAAAGTCGGCGAGATCCTGAAGCACCGGCGGCTCACCCTCGTTAATGCGGCGGGCGTTGGCGGCGATGCCGCTGCCCTCGGCCTGCCGAAAAATCGTGTCGAGGTGGACGCTCGGCACGACGCCGCTGTCGAGCAGGTCGCGTAGCACACGCCCCGGCCCGACGCTAGGCAGTTGGTCGGCATCACCAACCAGCAGCAGATGGGCGGGCGGCGGCACGGCCTTGAGCAGTTGGTTGGCAAGCAGCACATCCAACATGCTGACCTCATCCACAATGAGCAGGTCACACTCCAGGGGCCAGTCGGCGTTGCGCCGAAACGCGCCCCCGCCGCCGGGGGCATACTCAAGCAGCCGGTGGATGGTCTTCGCCTCGGCGCCGGTGGCCGCGCTGAGGCGGCGGGCCGCACGCCCCGTCGGCGAAGTCAGCAGCACACGGTAGCCCCGCGCCTGCGCCAGCGTCACCACCGTACGCAGGCTCAGCGTCTTGCCGGTGCCGGGGCCGCCGGTCAGAATGCTCAGCTTCGCGGTGAGCGCCATTCGCACCGCGTCCTGCTGGCGTGCGGCCAGCGTGACGCCGTGCTTCTCGGCCATGTGGGCGAAGACCTGGGGCCAGCGGGCCTGCTGGTAGAAACCGGCCATCGGCGAGTTGGCGCGCAGCAGGCGCAAAACCGCCGCCGCCAAGCCCGTCTCGGCCATCGCCAGGGGGCGCAGATAGACCGGGGAGGCTGGCTGGTCGGCGTACACCTCGATCTCGCCAACCAGCTCGGGGGTGGTCAGCACCGCACGAATCAGATGCTCGTCCACACTGAG
>CAIWXH010000491.1 GCA_903916565.1 uncultured Oscillochloris sp.
CGTGACATCGAGGTAGCGGTCGGCGAAAAGCTGGCGGTTCGTGTGGCGTTGGGCCAAGGTGAGCGGAAGCTGCGCGACTGACATGGGCGACCCTACTGCTGCGGCGAGTGCTGATCGGGCAGTATACGCGCCGGGGCAGGGAAGCGCAACGGCGAGCGCCTACAGCACATGGCGGTTGCAACGTCGCCCACCGAGGGGCTGACGCCCCCGGCGCTTGGGTGCGAAGCCTGCCTTCGCAGGCTCGTGCAGCCCGCTGAAGCGGGCTTCGCAGGTACTAGCCACCGGGCTTCAGCCACCGGGCGTGGGGCCGCAGCACGACGTTGCAACCGCCATGGTGACCGTGGCACCGCATCACGAGGGATGGGAGAAAACCTGTACAATTGCACAAGTACAGAGGCGTGAGGGACATTCTTCAGTCCTTCTTGCCGTGATCACGAATGTGCCAAGCTTGATCGGACTATGTTGCAACCCACGATGCACCTCCACAACCTTGAGTTCCACGTCGAGCGCACAGGCTCCGGCCCGCCCCTGCTGCTGCTCCACGGCTTCACCGGCAGTAGCGCCGAATGGGCCGCGCTGCTGCCCGCACTCGCGCCGCTGCGTACGGTCATCGCCGTAGACCTCATCGGCCACGGACGTTCGTCTGCGCCAGCCGACCCGGCGCGCTACACGATGGAGCATTGTGTCGCCGATGTGCTGGCCCTGCTCGACGCCCTGGGCCTTGCGCGGGCTGATGTGCTGGGCTACTCGATGGGCGGGCGCGTGGCCCTGCACGTGGCGGCAGCGGCGCCGGAGCGCGTGGGCAGTCTGATTCTCGAAAGCAGCTCGCCCGGTCTCGCCGATGCCGCCGAGCGGGCCGCCCGTGCGACGAGTGACAACGCCCTGGCTGACCGCATCGAGCGTGAGGGGCTGGACTGGTTTGTCGATCATTGGGCCGCCATCCCGCTCTTTGCGAGTCAGCAGGCGCTGCCCTTGGCTGAACGAGCGGCGCTGCGCGCGCGCCGTCGCCAAGGGAGCGCCCAAGGCTACGCGAACAGCTTGCGCGGGATGGGCACCGGACGTCAAGGGAGCCTCTGGGCGCGTCTGCCCACGCTGGGCGTTCCGGCGCTTCTGGTAAGCGGCGCGCTTGACCAAAAGTATGTCGCCATTCACGACCAGATGGCCGAGCGGCTGGCCGAGGCACGGCACCTCAGCGTCTCTGGCGCGGGCCATACCGTGCATCTGGAGCAGCGCGAAGCCTTCGCGCAACTTGTGGTAGGATTCCTCCGCCAAGGGTTCAGGTGCTAGGTCTCAGGTTTCAGGCCGAGCGGCATTTCACGCCAGGCCGGAAGAATCTCACGCAAAGCCGCAAAGCCGCAAGGTGTCGCCGTGGCGGGGTGTGCCAAACGGTACCGCCCAATCATCGATTCTGAACCATGCCTTAGAACGCCATGTGCAAACGGGTGAGCGCCTTTTGTATTCTAGGAACAGACCATGCCAATTGAGTGGACGAACGTCGGTGCCTACACCGACATCATCTATGAGCACGACGCCGGTGGCGAGGGCATCGCGAAGATTACGATTAATCGTCCGGCGAAGCGCAACGCCTTTCGCCCCGAGACGGTGCAGGAATTGCTTGAGGCTTTCGCGCTGGCGCGTGACGACGAGCGCATCGGCGTCATCCTCTTCACCGGGGCGGGCGACCTGGCCTTCTGTTCGGGTGGCGACCAGAGCGTGCGCGGCGATGGTGGCTATGTTGGCAGGGACACCGTGCCACGCCTGAATGTACTCGACCTTCAGCGGCTGATTCGCATTATTCCGAAGCCGGTGATCGCGCTGGTGGCGGGCTACGCGATTGGCGGCGGCCATGTGCTGCATATCGTCTGCGACCTGACCATCGCCGCCGAGAATGCGATCTTCGGCCAGACGGGGCCACGGGTGGGCAGCTTCGACGGCGGCTACGGCTCAAACTTGCTGGCCCGCATGGTCGGCGATAAAAAGACCCGCGAGATCTGGTACCTCTGTCGCCAGTACAACGCGCAGCAGGCGCTGGACATGGGTATGGTGAACACCGTGGTGCCTCTGGCCCGCCTTGAGGACGAGGGCGTGCAGTGGGCACGCGAGATGCTTGACCAAAGCCCGATGGCGCTGCGCTTTCTCAAGGCGGCGATCAACGCGGCTGCCGACGGTCATGCGGGGTTGCAGCAGCTTGCCGGTGATGCGACGCTGCTCTACTATCTGAGCGAAGAGGCGAAAGAGGGCAAGCAGGCGTATCTCGAAAAGCGCAAGCCGAACTTCCGCCGCTTTCGGCGCTTTCCGTAGGGCGCACGCTCCTTTTTAACGCACAGGCGCAAGGGCGCAAAGATTCCCGCACGAGCTTTGCGTCCTTGCGTTTTTGCGTCAGACAAAGTTTGTGGATACCTTACAGTTTGGGCACGCGCAGCACTTACTGACCCGCTCGGCCTGAAACCTGAGACCTGACCCCTGAAACCTTGACTTAACCAGATTGTAGATGTGGACGAGCTATGACGAAGGTTTCGTCGGCCCCGCCGGGGCCGCTCAAGATATGGCTGATGGCGATTAGGGTGCCGACGCTGCCCGCCGCCGTGGTGCCAGTGCTGGTCGGCTCGGCGACAGCCCTGGCCGATGGGCGGTTCAGCGCGCTGGTCTTTGTCGCGGCGCTGCTGGCCTCGCTGCTCATCCAGATTGGCACCAATCTGGCGAACGACTATTTCGATCACCAGAAGGGCGCCGACACCGCCGAGCGGCTTGGCCCGACGCGGGTCACCCAGAGCGGTCTGGTGGAGCCAGCGACGGTACGCACCGCCATGCTGTTCTGCTTTGGGCTGGCGGCGCTGTGTGGCGCCTGCCTGATCTACGTGGGCGGCTGGCCCATTCTGCTGATTGGGCTGCTTTCCATCGCCTCGGGCATTCTCTACACGGGCGGGCCGTTCCCGCTTGGCTACAACGGCCTGGGCGATGTGTTCACCTTCATCTTCTTTGGCGTGGTCGCCGTGGTGGGCACCGACTATTTGCACACGGGCGCCTTTCGCTGGGTGGCGCTGCTGGCGAGCCTGCCCGTCTCGATGCTGGTGACGGCGATTATCGTGGTCAACAACCTGCGCGATGCGCCGACCGACCGCAAGGCGGGCAAGCGCACGCTGGCCGTCATTTTTGGTGAGCGCTTCGCCCGCGTCGAGTACGCGGTGTTGGTGCTGGGCGCGTTCTTGACGCTGCCCGTGGTCTGGCTGTGGGGCGGTGCCTCGCCCTTCGCGCTGCTGGCCTGGCTGAGTATTCCGCTGGCTATGCCGCTGCTCGACCTGATCGGCAAGGAGCGCGGCAAGGCGCTGAACGCGGGCCTGGGCGGCACGGGGCGGCTGCACATGGTCTTTGGGGCGCTGCTGGCGCTGGGGCTGCTGCTGGGGTAGGTTGC
>CAIWXH010000492.1 GCA_903916565.1 uncultured Oscillochloris sp.
GCCGGGTCGAAGGCGCTGCGCTCAATCTGCACGTAGCCGTCCTGCTCGCGCACGGCACACTCGCCCCAGTCGTACTCAAGAAAGTGGCGCGTGTTCATATCGGCCACATAGAGGCCACGCGGCGCCAGGGCAGCGGCGACACTCACAAAACAGGCCGCCAGGTCGGTCTCCGTGAGCATATAGTTCAGGCTGTCGTAGGCGCATGTGGCGAGGTCGAAGGCTTCGGCTGGCACTGCCCCCGCGAGCTGCCGCATATCGGCGTGGACAAAGGTCACCGCGTCGGCCTCGCTGGTGCCGCCTAGCTTAGCCGCCGCCTGCGCCAGCATCGCCGGCGAGCCGTCCACGCCGGTCACCACCCAGCCGCGTTCGGCCAAAAGCAGCGCGAGCGTGCCGGTGCCGCAGGCCAGGTCAAGCGCACGCCGTCCCGTGACCGGGTGGCGGGACAGCACTTCGCGCAGATAGATGTGGACGAGCAGAGCGAAGCGCACTTGGCCGCTGGAATCATACAAGGGTGCGTAGCGCTCGTAGGGCGGCGCCAGTGGGATGTCGTCTCGATCAAGCATCTGCGTCCCCGGCGCCTGGGTGCGCCCATACGTTTATTGTAGCACGGTGGGGCCGGGCGGCTTTTTGCCCGGTGGCAGGGCTGAGGTAACGTCGTCACGTGTCCGCCCTCTCCCCCTGCCCCCTCTCCCAGCGCGGGAGAGGGGGAGCCGAACGCATTCTGCTGCGGAATCTCCCCTCTCCCCTTGTGGGAGAGGGGCCGGGGGAGAGGGGTTTAGCGCGACGTTGCCTCAGCCCTTCCCGATGGGATACCAGAAGGAGACACTGAAGCCGAGCAGAATGTGTTCAATGTTCAGCAGCAGAAAGAGCGCCGAGAGCGTGATCGCCTCTTCGGCGCTGTAGCCGTAGGTGCGTAGGATGGCGATCAGCACCGCGTCGCGCACGCCAACCCCTGCAATGGAGATCGGCAGCACCTGGAGTACGGAGATTAGCGCTGAGGAACCCACGACGACGTAGAGTGGCACGCGGTCGAGGCCGAGGGCCAGGAAGAGCAGCCAGAGGCGCAAAAAGGTGAACCCAGCCGAAACGAGCGAGGCGGCGCTGAGCGCGACGAGCGGGCCGGGGCGCAAGGCCAGCCCGCCAAACTGGCTGTTCCAGTGTTCAAGCTTGCTGGTGAGCTTGGGGACGAGCCGTGGCAGCGCCTTGGTCAGCACCCACTGGCGCGGGGCGTGCGCCACCAGCACCACCGTCAGCACGACCATGCCGAGGCTCATGCCGATCACCAGGGCCGTCTGGAGTTCGCGGCTAGGCAGCAGTTGGCCCAGCGCGAAGATGCCCACCGTGGCGAGCGCCGCCATCACCAGCAGGTCGAAGAGCCGGTCGAGGATCACGCTGAGCAGGGCGGGCGCCAGCGGCTGCCCTCGGTCGCGCAGGTAGACGGCCTTCAGCAGATCGCCCGCCTGCCCCGGCGTGGTGGCCCCGTAGAACAGGCCCACCGTGTAGAGCGCGCAGGCGGTGGGCAAGTCGAGCGCCACGCCCATCTCGCGCAGCAGCCGCGCCCAGCGCCACGCCTTGATGATCACGAAGGGCGGCATCAGCAGCAGCGAGAGAATGATCGGCCAGAGCAGTGCGCCGCGCAGGGTCGCCCACAGCCGCCCAAGGTCGGCGTTGAGCAGAAAGAGTACCAGCAGCGCTGGCCCAAGCAGCCGAAGCAGCCAGGAGAGTGTTTTTTTTATCATTGGTCGGGCCGCTGGAAGCGCAGCGCGGCGATTTGCTCGGCCAGTAGACCGAAGAGAAAGATGATGATGCTGCCAACAAACAGCAGCAGCGCCGAGTTCGGCAGATAGAGGCCACGGGTCGGCTCTAGCACGAACATATTCAGCAGCCACGAGGCCATGCCAAGGACGAACATGCCCATCGCAAGTGGGAAATAGACCCGCAGGGGCGAGAAGAGCGAGATGATCCGCAGGATGATCAGCCCGAAGCGCACCCCGTTTTTCAGCAGCTTCTGGCCGCTCTGGCCGCCGCCGCGCCGCTGGCCCTCAATTGTGACGAAGCCGACGCCGTAGCCCGCTTTCAGCAGCGACAAGGTGCTGGTGGTCGGGTACGAGTAGCGGTTCGGCAGCAGGTGAATAAACTCCATAATCACCTCGCGGCGCATCGCCCGGAAGCCGCTGGTCAGGTCGCGCACCTCGGTCTCGACCAGATAGGCGCCCAGCGCATCGAGCGCCCCGTTGCCGAGCCGCCGGGCCAGCGTGTCGCCCTGGGTGGCGCGGGTACGCGCCCCAACGACCATGTCGTAGCCCGCGACGATGCCGCCCAGAATGGCGGGGATGTAGCGCGGGTCCATCTGGCCGTCGGCGTCCATCAGCAGCACCACCGCGCCAGTGGCCCGCCGGATGCCGGTCTTGACGCCCGCGCCGTTGCCCCGGTTGGCGGGGTGGCGCTCGACGCGGGCACCGGCGGCGGTAGCCTGCGCCCCCGTGTCGTCGTCTGAGGCATCGTCCACAACCAGGATCTCGGCCTCGGGCAGCGCCTCGCGCACGCGCCCGATCACGGCGGCGATGCCGTGCCCCTCGTTGTAGGCGGGGATGACCACGGTGATGCTGAAGGGGTAGCGCGGTGCGGTTGTCTCGTCTTCTACGCTCATGCCTTTTTCTTGGGGCTGCGCCCCGCGTGCGTTTGTGGGGCTGCGCCCCGCGTGCGTTTGTGGGGCTGCGCCCCGCGTGCGTTTGTGGGGCTGCGCCCCGCGTGTCCCGTGCTTTTTGTGGGGGGCCGCCGCCGGCTCCCCACACCCCCCGCGCAGCGGCTTGCCGGACAGCCCCACGGCGCTTCTGGCTCCCCACACCCCCCGCGCAGGGGGCGTTGCCCCCTTGACCCCCAAAAGATCTAGCTGTGCTGTGGTTTACGGCCCGTTGTCATGCCTTTTTGGCTCAATATATCGGTGGGCGTTTTGGCACCCCTCTAGACCTGTCAGGTGCGCGCAACGGAGGATCGCGTACCCACGCAGGTGCGCCTGTGCGCGCACCTGACAGGTCTGGCGGGAGCGGTTCGCCCGCACCGTGCGGTGTCCATACCCCGACGGTCGTTGGTCGGTTTATCGAAAACATCGTGGCGGGCTTTCACACAAGGTGCGGCACCTGACAGGTCTTTGGCGGCATCTTCACTCGACACTCACATCACTAATCATCACGCTGAGCAGCCGTGCGTCCCCGCTGGCGGGGTTGCGCTGAACGGGGATGAAGGACGGTGCGCGTAGCTCAAGCGCGAGGCGACGTTGGCCGATAAGGCTGGTCGGCACCGCCACCTGATAGACGCGCCACGCGCCGCCCTGCGCTGACAGCACGGTCGTGACGCCGCCCATGGCGACGGTCAGCGGCGTTGCGCCGGGTACGCCGCCCGCCACGCGCAGGCGCACGACTGCGCCGGGGCGCAGCGGCGCGACCAGGGGCAGCACGATCCGCCCCTGGTCGAGCAGCCAGCGGTAGCTGCGCGGTGCCGCCCCCGCCACGGCGGGCAGCTCTTCGCCAAACGAGAAGCCTTGCACATAGCCGAAATCCAGCCCGTCGCCCAGCCGCAGCGCGGTGACCGGCGCCGGGTGCAGCCATTCCAGCGACAACTGCTGCACGTCCTCGCCAGCGAAGATCTCGGCATTCTTGAAGGAGACGGTCGCCTGCTTAATGTTGCCCCCGGCCCGCGCCAGCGCTCCGCGCACCACGTCGCCGCGCCAGGTCTGGCGGTCGCCCACCGCCTGCCAGCCCTGATCAAGCTGGCCCAGGTCAAGGTAGACGCGGGCCAGTTCGGTGCGCCCGTCAATGAAGTCGGGGGCCACCGTCAGCATTTGGTCGTAGGCGGCGATGGCGGCCTGCATATCGCCAGCCGCATAGGCGCTGGCTCCGGCGTTGCGGTAGCGCTCGCGCTGTATGCCTTGGCCGATGATGTGCGGGTAGTCGCGGTAGGTGAAGACCAGCCCGAGGAAGGCCACACCGAGGATGGCGCCTGCGATCCCCCACGGCGAGCGCAGGTAGTCACGGGCCGCAAGCAAGGCACCGTCGCGGTCGCGCCGCAACTCGGTGAGCCAGGTCGCCAGCGCGCCCAAGGCGGCGGCGCCGTACAGGGCCATCAGCAGCCAGATGGGCAGCAGGTAGCGCGGCTCAACATGAATGAGCATCACGGTGAGGCAGGCGTAGGCGCACCAGGCCAGCGCCAGCAGGCGAAACCCGCCCTCGCCACGCGGCGGTGCGGTGACGGCGAAGAGGCTGGCTGCGCTGAAGATGAGCCACAGTACGTCGCTCAACACGCCAAGCGGCGCGATCTCGCGCAGCGGTCGGGTGAAGAAGCTCACTTTGACGAAAAAATCCTCGACAAACTGGGCCTTCCAGATGTGCAGAAAGTGCGCCCAGAAGTTGCGCGTCAGGCGCAGCGGGTCTTCGCGGATAATGCGGCCCAGGTCGGCGCTGACAAAGTCCTGGCGCTCCTCCTGGGGGATGCCCGCCAGAATCGCTTTGGCCTCGTTTTCGCCACGGCCTTGGTTGACCGCGTCGCTCATCGCCATCCACAGGTTGACCGGGCCAAGTGTGTCAATGAGAATCAGGCGGTGGTAGGTGCCGTAGTTGCGGGCTGTCCACGGCAGTATGACCGCCGCGAAGGGCAGCAGGAAGACGAGGGCCGCGACGAGAAAGCGCCGCAGCCAAGGCAGCATAGCCGACAGCCGATAGCCGATAGCCGATAGCCAAGGGGTGTACGCCGCCGGTCGGGAACTGATGACCCTGACGCGGCGAAGATTATCCCCGGTTTCAATCAAGATAAACCCGAGGCTAAAGACCACCGCATATAAAGCTGGTGAGCGCGTCAGGGCGCAATAGCCCAGCACAAAGCCCGCTGCCGCCAGCCAGAGCCACGGACGCCCCGCGTCACCGTCGCGGCTCCA
>CAIWXH010000493.1 GCA_903916565.1 uncultured Oscillochloris sp.
CGCTACGAGGGTAGCATCAACAAGTTGCTGGTTGACGACAAAGGCGTGATCGGGATTGTACTGTTTGGCGCGCCGCCCCTGTCCCACATTGATGATCCGCTGCGGGCCGTGCTGTGCGCCGCCGACATCCACCGCACCGGCGCGAGTCTCGGTCTGGAGATCGCCATCGGGTCTACCACTGGTCAGGTGTTTGCGGGCGCGGTCGGCAGCCCCACCCGGCGCGAGTACACCGTCATCGGCGACACGGTCAACCTCGCGGCGCGCCTGATGCAGCGCTTCGGCCCCGGCATGACCACGGCTGACCACGTGACCTACTACGCCACGCGCAGCGAGCTGGAATGGCTACCTCTTCCGCCGCAGGTCGTTAAGGGGCGCGTAGCGAGCGTGCGCGTCTACCAGCCGCAGGGGGCACGCCAGGATCGCCAGCAGGTCGGCGAGCATCAGCGGTTCGTGGGGCGGGCAAACGAGATCGCCCAACTCTCGCGTCTGTTTGGCGAAAGCGTCGCTGGCGCAGCCCGCGTCGCCGTGATCGTGGGCCAGTCGGGTATGGGCAAGACGCGGCTGATCCAGGAATTCTCCGGGCAGATCCGCGCCAGCGGCCTGGTCGGACTGATCGGCAGATGTCAGACGATCCGGCGCCAGGCCACCTACCAAGCATGGCACGAGATCTTCGAGTCGTACTTTAGCCTTGATGGTCTGAGCGACCCCGAGGCCCGTCGCAGGATGGTACGTGAGCGATTAGCGCACGTGGCCCCGGCACCATCTGTTAGCCTGAGCGATGAGGGCGAGGGGCTGGTGTCGGCCCTGGCGGATCGCGCCCCGCTGCTGAATGACATCCTCGACCTGGATCTGCCCGAGACAGAGCTGACCACGAGTCTGGAGCCAAAGCTCCGCCAGGCCAGTTTGGCGGCGCTGCTGATCGATCTCCTAGAGCGCTGGGCACGCGAGCGCCCGCTGATCCTGGTGATCGAAGACGCCCACTGGCTTGACTCGCTGGCGTGGGATCTGACGCTCCAGGTAACGCGCAGCCTGGCCGAACTGCCGCTGATGCTCGTACTCGCCCTGGGGCCGCTCGACGACGCGACACACGATCACCCCCTGTCCACACTGCTCACGCTGCCCCAATGCACGGCGATCACGTTGTCCCCGCTTAGCTCAGCGGAGATCCTCACGCTGGCCTCGGCGCACCTGGAGGGGGCCACGCTGTCGCCAGCCCTCGCCGCGATCTTCGAGCGGCAGTCCAGCGGAAACCCGTTTGTGGTCGAAGAACTGGCCGTGAGCCTGAGCGAGACCGGCGCGGTACAGATCGCCGACGGTCGCTGCGAAATCGCTGGGCGGCCCGAGGACATGCAGTTGCCCGACACCGTGCAGGGGCTGGTGCTGAGCCGGATTGACCGGCTGCCCGCTGACCAGCAGCTCGTGATCAAGGTGGCAGCGGTGATCGGGCGGATTTTTGGCTACCCGGTGCTGCGCGATGTCTACCCGCGCAATTTGCCGAATACGGCGCTCCAAACCTGCATCAGCGGACTCACCCAGCGCGATCTGGTGCAGTCAATTGAACAAGCCAAGACTCTCGACACCCACACCTTCCGGCAGGCGATTGTGCATGAGGTAACCTACAGCACGCTCTTGCACGCCCAGCGCCGCGAGCTGCACGCTCAGGTCGCCATCTGGTATGAGCGCAACTCGGTTGACGATGAGGATTACACGCCGCTGCTGGCCTATCACTGGCGGCTCGCTGGCAACGCCGAGCGCGAACTGCACTACACCCTGGTCGCGGCGCGGTCGCTGGCGGCGGGCTATGCGAACCGCGAGGCGCTGATCTACCTGGCCCGCGCTCTGGATCTGACCGACGATCTCACCCTGCGCTACGAAATGCTCTGGCTCGCCGAGCAGGTACACGAGCGGCTGGGCGACACCGAGGCCCGTCGGCGCTGCCTCAGTGATCTCCAGGCTATCGGTGAGGCGATGGACAACCCTGGGCTGATGGCGCAGACAGAGAATGCCTGGGCGGCCTACTACCGCGACACCAGCGCCTACGCCGAGGCGGCTGCGTCCTTGCACCGCGCCATCGATCTGGCGCACGACGCGGATGATCACGAGCGGGAGGCGCGCAGCCTGACGATCTGGGGCCAGGTGATGGAGTACCAGGGAGCCTTTGAGGAGGCGCGGGCCTACTTCGATCAGGCTCTGGCGATCTACCGCCAGGTGGGCTACCTGCGCGGCGAGGCCAATAACCTGAGCAACCTGGGCAACGTGCTCAGCTATATCGGCGAGTACCGCGCCGCTCAGGAACACTACCTCCAGGCGCTGGCCATCCGCGAGGAGATCGGCGACCGTGCGGGTGAGGCCGTGACTCGGAATAACCTTGGGCAGATCGCGATCTACCTCGGCGAGATGGAGTCGGCCAGCGCCTATCAGCAGCAGGCGCTTGATGTCGCCAGGGCCATCGGCGACCGCAGCGGCGAGGCGCTGATCCTCGGCACCCTCGGCGACATCCACCTGATCCTCGGCGACTATGCCGCCGCCAGAGTGGACTTCGAGCAGTCGGTGCGACTCTGTCAGGCGATGGGCGAGCGGCGGCGCGAGGCCAGCGGGCTCAACCAGCTCGGCATGGTCTGGCGTGATGTGGGCGACCGGGAACGCGCGCGGCGCTGCTTCGAACAGGCCCTGGCTATTCAGCAGGAGATCGGCGATCAGAGCCAGGCGGCCTACACCTGCCTGAACCTGGGCTACGTGCTGCTGCCCGATGTCGTAGCGGCCCGGCCCTTCTATACCCAGGCGCTCTCCCTGGCCCGCACAACGGGCAGTCGTGACGCCGAGGCATACGCGCTAGGGTACACGGCGGCGCTTGAGGAACTGCGGGGCGCATGGGGCGTGGCGGAGGACGGCTACCGGAATGCCCTGGCGATCTGGGAGGAGCTTGGGGCCAGCCACGCCGCCATCGAGTGTCGTGCGGGCCAGGCCCGCGCCGCCCTGGCCAGCGGGCAGATCCCG
>CAIWXH010000494.1 GCA_903916565.1 uncultured Oscillochloris sp.
CAGTAAGGCGGATCTGCCTGCACGCCTGCGCCTGTGGGACGGCGACCAGATCCTCGGCGACCAGCAGGTCGCCCTCAGCGCCGGAGAGAACAGCTTTACGTTTCGCCATCGCGCCGACCAGCCCGGCATGATCCGGCTGCGGGCCGAGTTGGAGATCCCGCAGGGCGACACCTTCGCCGCTAACAACGTCGGTGGGGCAACCGCCACGGTCATCCCGCCGCCGCATATACTCCTGGTGACGGGTCGCCCCGGCACCGGCGTCGATCTGGCAGCGGCCCTGGAGCGTCAGGGCGTGCATACGAGCCAGATCGAGGCGTCGCGCCTGCCCTCGCTCATCTCCAACCTAGCACCCTACGACGGGATGGTGCTGATTGATGTGCCAGCCGCCGCGCTTTCTCTCGACCAAATGGCCAGCGTGCGTGAGTTTGTGCGCAGCGAGGGCCGTGGACTGGTGGCGCTCGGGGGCAGGAACTCCTTCACGCTCGGTGCCTACAAGGGTACCCCCCTGGAGGATGTGCTGCCGGTGAAGATGGAGCCGCCGCCACGCTCGCAGCGCAGCAACATTGCCCTGCTGCTGATCATCGACCGCTCGGCCAGTATGACCGCAGCCCTCGGCGTAAGTAAGTTTGCGATGGCCAAAGAGGCTGCCCAACTCGCCACTGATAGCCTCCAGGCCGATGACCGCATCGGTATTCTGGCCTTTGACACCAATCCCCTCTGGGTCGTGCCCTTCCAGCAGGTCGGCAGTGGGCTGAGCGTGGCCCAGATCCAGGCGCAGGTCGCGAACCTGCCCAGTGGCGGCGGCACCGACATTGAGCGGGTTCTCGCTGTGGGCCTGCCCACTCTGGCGCAGCAACCCATCGACGTCCGCCACGCCGTGTTGCTCACCGACGGGCGCTCGTTTACCAATAACCTCAACGCCTACCAGCAACTCGTCGAGACGGCCCGCGCCCACAAGATCACTCTCTCGACTATCGCCATTGGCCAGGATTCCGACACCGTCCTCCTCGACCAGTTGGCCCAGTGGGGCGGCGGGCGCTACTACTACGCCGACAAACCCGAGGATATTCCCCGGCTTACGCTGCTGGAGAGTGAGATCGCCCGCGCCGACCCGGTAGTTGAGCGTCCTCTGCGGGCCAGCCTCGCTGAGCCCCACCCGATGATGCGCGACTTTGCCCCGGCGGATCTGCCCGTGATCGACGGTTATGTGGCCGTCTCCGAACGCGACAGCGCCGACGTGGTGCTGCGCTCACCCGAAGGCGACCCGCTCCTCGCCGCCTGGCAGTACGGTCTTGGACGTTCGGTGGCCTGGCTTCCCGGCGTCGGTGCCCCCTGGGCCAGCCAGTGGTCGTCATGGCCTAACAACGACCGGTTCTGGGCGCAGATGGTGCGCTACACCCTGCCCGACCCCGGCAGCGGGCCGATCCAGGCGCGGGTTGACCAGCAGCAGCCCGGTGGCGCCCGTCTGACGGTGGATGCGCTCCTGTCCGGCGGCGAACCGCTCAACCTCGCCACGGTGAACGCTAATATCACTCTGCCCGACGGCACGCAGCGCAGTTTCAGCGTGCGCCAGACCGCGCCCGGTCGCTACACGCAGGATCTCAGCCTGCCCGCCTCGGGAGCCTACATCGTCTCGGTGGTTCTCCAACAGGAAGGGCAGCGCCAGGAGCGCGAG
>CAIWXH010000495.1 GCA_903916565.1 uncultured Oscillochloris sp.
CACCACGCCCAGCTTCGCTACAAACAGCGCCGCTTCTGGGTCACCGACCTTGGCAGCACCAACGGCACCTTCGTCAACGGCCAGCGCGTCACCGAGACGGCCCTGCGCGATGGTGATGTGGTTTCGCTTGGTGGCCTTGAGCTTACCTTTCGCGACTCGTAATCTATGTTTGATATTGCCAATCTCTCCATCAGCGTCATTCTGCTGCTCCTGCGGGTGGCGATGGTCTTTCTGCTCTACTTTTTTCTCTGGCAGGTGGTGCGCGTCGTCTCACGCGAGCTACAAGCGGGCGGTGCGCCCAGCGTGGCCCCCGCCGCACCATACGGGCAACTGGTGGTCACCAGCGCCGGGCAGACCGGCATTCCTGTTGGTAAAGTTTTTTCGCTGACCCCAGTTACCGTGATTGGGCGCAGCACCGAGGTCGAGGTTTCGCTCAATGACACGTTTCTGTCGAGCGAACACGCCCGCCTCGAACTGCGCGAGGCGGTCTGGGCGCTCGAAGATCTCAACAGCACCAACGGCACCTTTCTCAACGGCTTCGAGGTGCGGGCGGCGACCGAGGTGCATGACGGCGACGTGGTGCGCGTCGGGCGCGTCGAGCTGAAGTTGGTCGCCCGCTGAAACCTTCGCTTGCGTTATAACTCCTTGCCGATCCTAATCTTATTCCCACAAGCTATGGCTCGTCGGTAGCGTTTCATCCCGTTGTGATGCGCTAGGCGGCGATAGCCCCCTTTTACAGCACGAGCCAAATATGTGCTATACTCCCCCTCAACTTAACTCCATCGCAATAAGCGCCGCCCACAACGAGACGCAGCCATGCTTGCTACCTATGCCTTTATTGGGATCTTTGTGCTTGCGGCAGCAAGCTTCCCGCTGATTCCGCTGCTCTTGGCCTTCTTGCTGCGCCCGAAACGCCCGACGCCAATCAAACAATCCACCTACGAGTGCGGCCTTGAGGCCATTGGCGACATCCGCATCCAGTTCAAGGTGCAGTACTACCTTTACGCCCTCGCCTTCGTCATCTTCGACATCGAGGTCGTTTTCCTCTATCCTTGGGCGGTCGCCTTCAAGCAACTAGGCGTCTACGGCTTCACCGCCGCCGCCGCCTTCCTGCTGATGCTGTTCGCTGGCCTTGTGTACGAGTGGCGCAAGGGTGCCCTTGAGTGGGTGTAGTTGGCGCGGCGTCGGTTCAGCCAGCCCCGCCCCTGGAAATAGCCCCCCGTATGGACGAACAAGAGATCCAGCTCGATCTGGAACGCCAGGGTGTCTTCATCTCGACGGTCAACCGCCTCTACAATTGGGGGCGGCGCTCTTCGATTTGGCCGATGTCCTTTGGCTTGGCCTGTTGCGCCATCGAGATGATGGCCTTCGGCCTTAGCCGCTACGATGTGTCGCGGTTTGGGGCCGAGTTGTTCCGCGCTTCGCCGCGCCAGGCCGACCTGATGATTGTGGCCGGGACGGTCACGAAAAAGATGGCCCCGCAGCTCGTGCGCCTCTACAATCAGATGGCCGAGCCACGCTACGTCATCTCGATGGGTGCCTGCGCCACCTCCGGCGGCCCCTTCCGCGATGGCTACAATGTGCTGCGCGGCGTGGATCTGCTCGTCCCGGTTGATGTGTACATCCCTGGCTGCCCGCCCCGCCCCGAGGCGCTGTTGCACGCGCTGATCACGTTGCAAGAGCAGATTGACGGCCAGAAACTCGGGCGGGTGCGTTGGTACGGCAAGGGCGAGAAGCCCCAGACCAGCGATTTCCCGGTGCCGACGTTCGGCGCGCAGGGGCTTGAGATCGACGGTCAACTGATGGACCCCGTTGGTGGTCTGCCCCTCGTCAGCGCCTATACCTCGCCCATGCGCGGCGAAGTGAAGAGCGGGCGGATCGAACACCCCGAGATTGTGCGCCACTTTCCGATTATGGACGCGACGGTCGAGTTGGAACACGCCATGAAGGCGAAGGGGATCGCCCCCGAGATCGCCGCCGACGACCTGAAGCGCGACGAGGTTGGTGATGCCCAGGCTTAACGCCGAGGAGTTGCGCGCGCGCCTGAGCCGCGATCTGCCGGGTGCGGTGCTGGCGAATACCCCCCTGCAAGTGAGTGCCCCGCCCGCCCACGGCCCGCAGCCAGCCAAGCTGACCAGCGCTGATACGCTGGTTGACCCCACCCAGATCGTTGCCGCAGCGACCTATCTGCGCGATACGCTCGGCTACGCCTTCCTCTCGGATATTGCGGTGGTTGACTATCTGGTCGAGGATATCTTCGAGTTGGTCTACCGCTTCTACAATGTCGAGGGCGGGCCAGCCCTGGCGCTGAAAATCCGTGTGCCCCGCGACGTGCCCGAGGTGCCATCGCTCACCCCAGCGTGGCCGGGGGCCAACTTCCACGAGCGCGAGGCGTTTGACCTCTACGGGATTACCTTCATCGGCCACCCGTTCCTGCGCCGGATCTACATGTGGGACGAGTTCGAGGGCTTCCCAATGCGGAAGGATTTCCCCAGGCAGGGCGACAAGTATATCGGCGAAGACGAGTGATGGCAGATTGTAGATTGCAGATGGTAGATTTGCCCGCGCTCTACCATCTGCAATCTGCAATCACAAATCTGCAATGTTAAAGACCGAAGAGCTCCAGATCAACATCGGCCCGCAGCACCCCTCTACCCATGGCGTGTTTCGTATGCTGGTGACGGTGGACGGCGAGACGATCATGGATCTCAAGCCGGTGTTTGGCTATCTGCACCGGAACCACGAGCAGATCGCCGAGCAGAACACCTACTTGCAGAACATGCCGTACACCGACCGGCTCGACTACTTCAACTCGATGGCGAACAACCATGCCTACGCGCTGGCCGTCGAGAAGTTGGTCGGGATTGAGGTGCCTGAGCGGGCCGAGTATATTCGCGTCCTGATGGTCGAGCTGACGCGCATCCTCAACCACGCGGGGGCGCTGGGCTTCCTGATTAACGACATGGGGATGTGGCAGACCCAGTTGGCCTTCGGCATGCGCGAGCGCGAGAAGATCCTCGACTTGTTCGAGTCGGCCTCGGGCGCACGCCTGATGTGCAACTATTTCCGCTTTGGCGGGGTGGCCCGCGACTTGCCCGCCGATTTTATGCCCCGGCTGGCGGATCTGCTCAAGGCGATGCCCGGTTTCGTTGATGAGATGGAGCGGCTGCTGCGTGATAATGAGATCCTGATGCAGCGCTCTGAGGGCATCGGCATTCTGCCACGCGACCTGGCGCTGGCCTACAGCGTCACCGGCCCGGTGCTGCGTGGCTCGGGCGTGGCCTACGATGTGCGGAAGGCCGAACCGTACAGCATCTACGACCGCTTCGACTTTGATGTGCCCGTCGGCAGCGTGGGCGATGTCTACGACCGCTTCCTGGTGCGCGTCGAAGAGATGCGCCAGAGCAGGCGGATCATCGAGCAGATCGTCGCGCAACTGCCGGACGCGACGGGCAGCCATATCAACCCGAAGGCCCGCCAGAACGTGAAGCCGCCAGTCGGCGATGTCTACGGGCGCGTCGAGTCGCCCAAGGGCGAGCTTGGCTTCTATCTGGTGAGCGACGGCAGCGGTAAGCCGTATCGCTACAAGGTGCGCGCACCCTCGTTCATCAATCTCACGCCGCTGGGCGATATGTGCCGGGGCTACAAGGTCGCCGATGTGGTCGTCATCCTGGGCAGTATCGACATTGTGATGGGCGAAGTTGATCGGTAGCCAAGGTGTCGGGTGTCGGGTGTCAGGTATCAGACCGAACGCATCAGCAAGCCCTGCGCGTGCCCAAACTGTACCTTGTCTTAGCCGTCGAAACCCCTGGGAAGGGTTGCAAGCACAATGAGCATTCAGATCGAGCGCGGGGCGATTGTTGCGGTGGCACGGGGTTCTCAACGCGCACGCCTGCCGGGCATGGCGATGGTTGATAGCATGGGCGTGGTCTGGAAGCACTGGGTCGAGTCGTTCCGTAAGAATCGCGGCTTCAGCGACATCCACGGCACCTTTACCCAGGAGTACCCCGAGGAACCGGCGAAGATCCCCGAGGCGTACCGCAACATGCCCGTCCTGCTCTACGACGACGAGACCGGCCACGAGCTGTGTACTTCGTGCTACCAGTGTGCGCGGATCTGCCCGCCGCAGGTCATTCACATGACCCAGGCCAAAGACCCGGTTACCGGCAAGGCGGTGCCCGCCGTCGCTGAGTTTGTGATTGAGTACGATGCGTGTATGAGCTGTGGCTTCTGCGCGGAGGTCTGCCCCTTCGACTCGATTAAGATGGATCAGGTCTTTGAGCTGTCTACCGATGACCGCCCGAGCCTCACGGTTTTTAAGCACGACCTGGGCCGACCGATTTCGTACTACGCGGGCATCGCGCCCAACCTCTGGGCCGAGGCGAAAGAGAGTGCGCTCAAGAAGCTTCAGAATAGCATCAAGCGCCGCCCCGATGTGCTTGGCATCGCGCCCCACCTGACCGAGAAGATCGCCGCCCGTCGGCGTGAGTTGGCTGCCGCTGCTGCTGCGGCCCCGCCGCCGGTTGCTGCGCCACCGGCTGACGCCCCCGCCGCAGCGAAGAAGCTGACGCCTGAAGAGAAGGCGGCGAAGCTGGCCGCGATGCGGGCGGGCAAGGGCGCGACTCCAGCGGCACCGGCTGTCGAAGCACCCGCTGCGCCTGCTGCTGAACCCGCTTCTCCGGCTGACGAGAAGGCGGCGAAGCTGGCGGCCATTCGGGCGAAGAACGCGGCGGCCAAGGGCGACGTTGCGCCCGCCGCGCCCGCCGCGCCTGCTTCCCCGGCTGACGAGAAAGCGGCGAAGCTGGCGGCGATTCGGGCGAAGAACGCAGCGGCCAAGGGCGAAGTTGCGCCCGCCGCGCCCGTTGCGCCCGCCGCGCCTGCTTCCCCGGCTGACGAGAAGGCGGCGAAGCTGGCCGCGATTCGGGCGAAGAACGCGGCGGCGAAGGGCGAAGTCGCGCCCGCTGCGCCCGCCGCCGAACCGCCCGCTGCACCACTGGATGAAAAAGCCGCCCGCCTCGCCGCAATTCGGGCGAAGAACGCGGCCAAGCAGCCCGATGATGCCTCTGGCCCTGAATAAGAACTGGCCTGCGGAGCCTCACGTATGTACGACCTCGTCAATGGCCTAATCAACGTGACCTTCCACTGGGGCTGGCCGAGCTGGCTGATCAGCCTGATCAGTCACCTGCTGGTGGCTACGGTGCTGTTTATGGTCGCGCCGTTCCAGATGCTCTTCCTGACCTACTACGAGCGCCGTGCTATCGCTAGGATGCAGGATCGCATCGGCCCCAATCGGGTTGGCCCCGAAGGTCTGTTCCAGCCCGTCGCTGACGGCGTGAAGATGTTCACGAAAGAGGACATCGTCCCCGACGCCGCCGACAAGTGGGTTCACTTCATCGCGCCGTGTGTGGTCGTCGCGCCCACAATGCTGATGTTCGCGGTGGTGCCCTGGGGGCCGGGCATGGTGCCGGTCAACATGAACATCGGCCTGCTCTTCTTCTTCGCGATCTCGTCAATCAGCGCGGTGGGCCTGATGATGGCCGGCTGGGCCTCAAATAATAAGTTCGCCCTGCTCGGGGCGATGCGCGCCGTGGCCCAAATGGTTAGCTACGAGATCCCCGCCGTGATTAGCCTGCTGGCGATTGTGATGATCACCGGCAGCCTTTCGGTGGTGAGCCTGATTGACTACCAGGGCGGCCTGTTCATCAGCAGCAGCGACGTGCCGGGCATCCCCGACCTGGGGCTGGGCTGGTTCATCTTTACGCCGGTGGGCCTGCTGGCCTTTTTCGCCTTTTTCATCGCCGC
>CAIWXH010000496.1 GCA_903916565.1 uncultured Oscillochloris sp.
ACAATTGCGCTGCCACTGCGGGCGCAGGCCAGGGAAATGGGTCGCCAGCGCCTGAATCGAGCCAATAATCGTCGCGACCTCGACCTTCTCGCGCAACGTCTCGAAGCTGTCCTCGTGGCGGGCAACGGCAGCGGTGAGGTTACAGAACTGCCACGGGCGCAAGATGATTTCGCCGCACTGCCAAGAGAGCACATAAGCCATCTCAGCCCGCCCCTTGGTGTCGAAGCGCTCGCCGCCAATCGCAAAGAAGGTGTGCGTCTCATCAACCGTGCCGGTGTAGACATCTTCATCGCCATCCGCCTCAACAGCGACGACGCGATGATTGGTAGCCAGCGACTCGGTCTGAAGATCCTGCCAGCGGCGGAACGGGTTGCTACCCCGTGCAATCTCAGCCGAAACCTGCTGCGCCTTGCACGCGGCCACCCACTCTTGCTTGCTGGGATGGCGTCCGAGGGTGTAGACAAGCTGATTGTAGACCGCCACCTGGCGTTGGCGCTTGTCCACCTTGGCCTCAGCATGGGCTTGCTGGAGCAACTGCTGGCGCTGCTCAGTGCCGTGCAGCTTGTAGTAGAGTTTCTGGCTGCACGAGGCACCGCACACCGCCTGCTCACGGCGGCTAAAGCGCACCTCAAAGGGCTGACCACACACTTCGCAGGTGCGTGTGACATAGGTGACGCCAGCGTGATAGCGGATCGGCAACTCGGATTGCTTCACAGCGCGCTTCGCGTAGGGGTGTGCCCCAAAGCCCAATTGCTGCGCGATAGAAGCCAGCGTCTCTTGCAGCGTCCCACCAAAATGGTCACGCCGGTACTGCTGGAACGTCTGTGGCAGACCATTGGCTTGCGCGAAGGCCACGTACTCTTCGACTGAAGGCCGATAGCCCAGACCAGCAATAAAGGCGGTGATGGTCTGCTCCAGATCCTGGTTTGTGATCGGCTTGGCGTTCCCGTTGCGTGCGCCTGACACAGCCCGGCTGAGGTTGGCACGCCAACGCTGGTTCATCAAGCGCCGCGCAGGATTGTGCGCGCCAAGCATGCGCTCGCGGTGCAGCGCAGCGTGGTCCTTCGCGCTCAGACGCTCAAGGTTCGCGATCTGATTATTGCGACCGTCACCATCACGATGGTGGATCTGCTGCTCAGTCCCCGCCAGCACCGGCTCGCCCGCGTGATGCGCGTAGATTAGGCGATGCTCAGACTTGCGGTAGCTGCCGAACTGGACCATGCGGTAGCTGCCGGGCTGATCATAGGCGACCTTCCGCACTGCCGGAAGCCCGCGCTTTTGGTACGAGAAGACGCTCATTGCCATCAGCGCATCATTCGGCTGTAGCTCTAGGGTGGTGCGTTCGCCACCAGCGAGCAGCACAAAGCGATGGTTTGCCGTCGCCCGAATCATCGTTCCGTCAGCAAAGGTCACGCGGTAGACTGGCACCTGCACGCCGGTTTTGCGCGGGTTCCGCAGCGTGCGAATGACCACCTCGCCAGCTTTGACGGTGAACACATCCACATCGCCGCCATCAGCGACAAGGTCGGCCATACGGACGCGCCCGCGCCCATCGGCAACGGCGACCCACGTATCGCCGGTGACGCACGGATTCACCCCAAACTCCGCCGCCTGCCGGTGGGCCGGGCGCATCGCGTTCGCAGCCTGGCGATTGAAGATCCCCGGCTCGCCGCGCCCAGACTGCACCATCTCCAAAAACTGGCTGATGAACTCCGGCTGCGTCAGCCCGCCGTCGGGCCACACCGCCGAGTTGTTGGCATTCCAGCGCTGGCTGTTGTCACGCTCGAAGTCGCCGCTCTTGCAGAGCCGCATCTCCTCGTCGTCGTAGTCAAACAGCGAGATGAGCGCCGTCCGCCGCACGCCCCCGCTGACCGCCGCGTTGCCCACCGAGCACATAATGTCGTGGGCGTCGATAGGCCGCAGAAAGCTGCCTTGGCGGGCCAGCAGCCGCGAGCGCACAAAGTCAAGCGTGATCCGCAGCGGCTCAGGGCCAGAGGCCCGCCCGCCTTTTGTGCGGAGCGGCGCGCCCGCCGAGCGGAGCAGCGACAGATCAAACTGGATGTCACCACCGTCAAACCACGTCTCCAACCCAATGCGTAAGGCTGCAGCCCAACCCTCAGCCGAATCTTCCACCACGAAGGTTTGCACGCTGGCCCCGGTCTGGCGGCGAATGCGGGGGAAATTCTCGACATAGCGCCCTTCGACCGAGAAGCCCACGCCGCAGCCGCTCATCGAGATCATCAGCGCCTCGACAAACGAGTCCAGGCTTTCGACGGGCTGATAGGAGCAGTTATAAATCGCAACTTGATTCCGCCGTGCCGCTGGGCCAGCCATCGCCAGCAGCCGCATTGACGGCATCGCCCGCATCTCAAGGATGGCCTGACGGATGCGCGTATATGTCTCGGCGGGGAGCCGTGCGCCAGCCAGTTCGTACAGATAATCAACCGAGCGATCAACGGTTTCAATCCACGTCTCGCGGCGGCCCAGGTCGTAGTTGAAGCGCGAGTACTTATCGAAAAACTGGAACTTTTGGAGCGCCGTCGGGAAGTACTGATCAGAGTCAGCAAACGCCTGGCGCACCGCCTCGGGGACGGGGCGCTCGACGCGCTTTTTGGCATGCTCAGCGCGATAGAGAATGTAGTGCTTGGCGGCCTCGAACTCACCGGCAGCCTGCAGCACCATCTCGACGATGTCTTGCACCCCCTCGACCGTCGGGTCGTTCCCGTTCGACTTGGCGGCAATAATATTAATCACGCGCCGCGACAGTTCCTCAATCGAGGTCTGCGGGGTGCGATTTAAGGTGGCAAAACAGCGCGTCAGCGCATTCTCGATTCGCTCAAGGTCAAAGGGCACCACGCGCCCGTCCCGCTTAACAATCGTCTGCGGCAGCTCCATCCCAGCCTCATCCAGCGCCAGATACTTGGCGAAACTCCGCCCGTTGGCAGATCCATTTGTCCCGATAGCCATACACCTGTCTCCCTCAACATGCGCTACGACAGCGTAAAGAAGTGCGCCAGACTGTAAAGTCAAGCGCACAAGGATCACAACAAGAAACCTGCCAGAGAGTGCGGCTCGGCAGGCAGTCTACCCTAAATACCGGGTGGTTTTGCGACAATTACGACTAAATACAGGAAAATATGCGATGCAACGAACTATAACACGCCCGTCTAAGCGTGTCAAGGTTGTGACTTGATGAACAAAAGTGTTGACAGATTGTGGATAACACGCGCCTGAGGCAGCAGCGTTTTGCGCCCTACCCCTGCTCGGCAATCAGCTCGTCGGCGGCGGCCAACAGGGCGCTGATGCGCTCGGGGGCCAGGGCGGGCTGCTTGCTCTTTAGATAGAGCTCGAGCGCCCGTCGGGTGGTCAGCCCGCTCAGCAATTCCTGCTCGGCACCAGCGAAGCGACGGCGCCCGGTGCGCTCGACCTTGATGGTCACCGCAGCGACCACGAAGGCCCCGGCCTCTTCCAACAGGTGCCGGATGGCATCCTCACGCAAGTTGGCAGCCTGATCGCGAGTCGCCTCAAGCTCGACGCGCACCACCGCCTGGCGCAAATCCTGATGGCGAATCAGCTTGGTCACGGCGTCGAGCGGGTCGCTCAGCGGGCGCACGTCCTTCTCAATACTCACAAAGGGGCGGGCGTCAAGCTGGTGGAACTGCCACTGCGCCTTGCCATTTTCAATGGTCACGATCACGCAGCCCTTATGCTCCTCGCGCTCACCAAAGTCAACGCGCTCTAGGCTGCCGGGGTAGACCATCGGCGGGTCGTGGCTGAGCGCCTGGTGCTTGTGGATGTGCCCAAGGGCGACGTAGGCGACACCGGGCTGGGCCAGCACCGAGCGCGGCAGCACAAGGTCTTGCCCCAGGGTCATGGCCCGCTCGGCCCCAAGCTGGGCGCCGTCAATGCTACCGTGAAAGGCGATCAGCGCGGGGATGCTCGGGTCGAGGCGGCGGGCGGCATCCTCAATAAAGCGCTCGATGCGGCGGCGCAGCTCGTACTCGACTTCGGCAAACGAGACGCCGCGCAGATCGTCGCGGGTCATCAGCGTTTGGCGCGTGATCCAGGGGAGGGCGATGATCTGGAGTGGGCCAGCGCTGGTGGCGACAAGGTGCAGCTTGGGGCGGTCGGCGATGGTGACGCCCTCGATGCCGAGGGCGTCAAAAATCTCGACCGAGTGGGCGCGCCCGACGGCGGGCGAGATGTCGTGGTTGCCGGTGAGGATGAAGACCGGCACGCCCGCCGAGCGTAGCCGGTTGACCCGGCGGGCGAACTCACGCTGATGGGTCGGGTTGGGTGCCCGATTCTTGTAAATGTCACCGGCGATGAGCACCAGATCGACGCCCGCCGCAAGGCCGAGCGCCAGCGCCTCATCCAGGCGCTCCAGATAGTCGGTCAGGCGCGAGTGGAGACCTGTGGCCGGATCGATGCGTCCGTAATTTTCGACGCCGATATGGAGGTCGGCTAGGTGCAAGATTTTCATGCGGCGTTTAGACGATGATCCCGACGATCACCATGATCACGAAGGAGGCCACAAAGCTCAGACCGAGGACAATTCCCGCCTGCGACTGATCGCGCAGGTTCATGCTCGACTGGACGGCCAGGTAGGCGTAGTAGACCTGCACCACGAGCAGGATCAGACTGACGATGAAGCCAGCGAGGCCCACGAGGCCACCAAGCAGGGGGATCCAGTGGAGCAGGGCCACCACAAAGCCCAGGGCGGCGCTCACCACGATCAGTGGGGCGATGAAGAGCGAGAAGGTGTACGCGACCTCGTCCCAGGTGCCGGTGCCGTTGTACAGCTTCTTGCCGAGGAAATAGACCGCCCCGGTGAAGACGAAGAACTGGACGAGGCTGAGCAGCAGGCCGCTGACGAAGCCGCTGAAGCCCCCCACAATGCCGAGTAGCGCCGCGATGAGCGAAGCGACCCCGACGTAGATCGCGGCGTTAGCGATGGTGCCGCGCTGCTCGTAGCGCTCGAAGGTTGGAACGCTCGGGTTCTGGAGAATGTCCCGACTCTGATTGATCATCTCGGGAAGCGATGACTGCTGAACGATAGCC
>CAIWXH010000497.1 GCA_903916565.1 uncultured Oscillochloris sp.
TGGAGCCAATGGAGGGACTCGAACCCTCGACCTGCTGTTTACGAAACAGCTGCTCTACCAACTGAGCTACATTGGCGCATCAGCCCTCTGCACGGGGCGATTGTAACGTAAACGGACGCCCATGTCAAGCCGGTACGCACCGCCTTCTAGTGCCCTAAAATGCCTACCCTGACCATCCTCGTGTATACTATAGCCGACCAGTAGCCTGCACCGATGCAGGGATGGGGCGCAAGCCCCACGGGAGGCAGCCGTGCGTGAGGAGACGCCCGTCCTCTTTAATTTTCCGTCAGCCGGTAGCCCAAGCGCGCTGCGCGACCCGTCCCCCGCCGAGCGCGAATTCATCGTGCTGCCCCTCCCTGGCATCGTCCTGTTCCCGTATATGCTCGCCCCCCTCTTCGTCGCCGACACGGCGGCGCTCGGTGCCATCGAATTGGCCTGGGCCAGCGACCACATTGTCCTCGTCTTGGCCTACCGCGACCATTCCGTCGGCGGCTCCACCCTCGCCGATCTCTACACAGTCGGCGTCGAGACGACCATCCAGCGCGCCCGCAAGATGCCCGACGGCACCACCAGCGTCGTCCTTGAGGGCCACCGCCGTATGCGCGTCCTCGCCGCGCTCGACGACCCCGCCACGCTCCGCGTCCGGGCCGCGCCCCTCTATCCTACCAAGGAACATTCCCGCACCCTTGAGGCCATGATGCGCGCCGTCCTCTCACTCTTCGAGCAGGTCGTGGGCCTCTCCCGCACCCTCACGGACGACGCCTACCTCACCGCCCTCAATGTCGAAGACCCCGGCGGCCTCGCTGACCTCGTCGCCTCCACGTTGCCCCTGAGCCTCGCCAGTCGCCAGCAGATCCTCGAAACCGTTGACCCCGAGGAGCGTCTGCATCGCCTCTCGACCCTCCTCTCGCAAGAACTCGACCTGCTTGAGCTTGAGCGCCGCATCCAGTCGCAGGTGCAAAAAGAGGTTGATCGCTCGCAGCGCGAGTTCTTCCTGCGCGAGCAACTCAAGGTGATCCAGCGCGAGCTTGGACAGGACGACCCCGCCCAGCGTGAGCTTGCGACCATCCGCACCCGCGCCGCTGCCCTTCCCGAGCCAGCCCGCGCCCGCGCCGCCGAGGAACTCGCCCGCCTAGAGGCGATGCCCCCGAGCTCCCCCGAGTACGCGATCATCCGCACCTACCTCGACTGGCTCCTCAACCTCCCCTGGGGCAAGCTCGCTAACACCCCGATTGATCTGCGCCAGTCCGCGAAGATTCTCGACCATAACCACTACGGCCTTGTGAAGGTGAAGGATCGCATCCTCGAATTTATTGCCGTCCGTCAGCTCGCTGGCCCCCTCCAGCGCACCCCAATCCTCTGCCTCGTTGGCCCCCCCGGCGTCGGCAAGACCAGCCTTGGGCGCAGTATCGCCGCCGCCATCGGGCGCACCTTCGTCCGCCTCAGCCTTGGCGGTGTCCACGACGAGGCCGAAATTCGGGGCCACCGGCGCACCTACATCGGCGCGATGCCCGGTCGCATCATCCAGCGCATGAAAGAGGCCGCTACGCTCAACCCCGTCTTTATGCTCGACGAAGTGGATAAGCTCGGTGCCGACTTTCGGGGCGACCCCGCCGATGCGCTGCTTGAAGTGCTTGACCCTGAGCAGAACCACACCTTCGCCGACCACTACCTTGATCTGCCCTTCGATCTCTCGAAGGTCTTTTTCATCACCACCGCCAACTACGCCGACGAGGTGCCCGAGCCGCTGCTCGACCGCATGGAGTTGATCACGCTCCCCGGCTACACCGAGGACGAGAAGATTGAGATCGCCCGCCGCTTCCTCATCCCGCGCCAGCAGGAGGTCAGCGGCCTCGCGGTTGACACGCTGCACTTTGGCACGGCGACTGTCACCGCGATCATCCGTGGCTACACCTATGAGGCTGGGGTGCGTGGCCTCGAACGCGAGATCGGCGCCATCTGTCGCAAGACGGCCCGTCGCATCGCCGAGCGGCGCGGCTACCCGCGTGTTATCACCCCGCACATCGTCACCAAACTGCTCGGCCCCCCGCGCCACGAGATCAACCGTGCCGAGGAACACGACCAGGTCGGCGTCGCCACCGGCATGGCCTACACCGCTGCCGGCGGCGAAATCATGCCCGTCGAGGTTTCGCTGATGGAGGGCAAGGGCAGCCTGACGCTTACCGGCCAGCTTGGCGAAGTGATGCAGGAGTCAGCCCAGGCTGCGCTCTCGTACACCCGCGCCAACGCCACCGCTCTTGGCATTGACCCGCGCCGCTTCGAGAAGATCGACATTCACATTCACGTCCCCGAGGGTGCCACCCCCAAAGACGGCCCATCTGCGGGCGTCACGCTCGCCGTCGCCTTGATTTCGGCGCTCACCGAGCGCACCGTGCGCCGCGATGTCGCGATGACCGGCGAGATCACCCTACGCGGCCACGTCCTGCCCATTGGCGGGGTCAAAGAGAAAATCCTCGGCGCCATCCGCGCTGGCATCACCGAGGTAATCTTGCCCGCCAAAAACAGCCACGACCTCGTCGATCTCCCGGCACCGCAGCGCGCCCGCCTCAAGATTCACCTGGTTAGTACGCTAGACCAAATCCTTGAGCTGGTGCTTGGCCCGCCGCCGCCGCGCCCCGAGCGCCGCCCCGCCCGCGCCGCAATCACCAAGCCCAAGAGTGACGGGTAGGGGTGTATGCACGTCGTAGGGGCGCAGCATCCTGCGCCCCTACATCTCGGTGCCCCCACCGCCCCCCTACCGCGCCGGGGCCAGAAAATCCACCGCCACGTAGCCCTCTTGCCCATCGGTGGCACGCACATGGCGCCACATGCGGTCGCCCCCAGCTACATCCTCGCCGATCTGTTCCACCGCCGTACCATCAGGCAAGGTGGACACCAGCACGCCACTGGTCGAGGGCTGCGAGCGCAGAAACAGCCCATCAGTCCCCGTGCCCGTCACCACAAAGCGCCGTGGCCCTGCTGGCGTAGGTGGCGGCAGCGTCACCGTCGGCAACAGACTGACGGGCGCGCCCGCCCCACCCTGCCCCACCCCGCTCGCCGTGGTTGGCGCTAGACGCTCGACGCCGATCCCCGCATCCCGCTGATCCGAGCGGGCGAAGGCCAGCATCGCAATGAGCAAGACCATCACCAGCACCACGATGCCCACCCCGTAGCGCCAGCCCCCCGCCTGTAGCCAGAGCTGGAACTCTTGGGGCGAGGCGGGCAACGGGCCGCGCCGCGCCGCACGCCGATTTCCCGAACGCTCGCTGCGCCAGCCAGGGTTCACCGGCTCGGCCTGACTCCACTCGTCAATCGTTGGGTTCACCGGCTCGATCCGCTGCGTCTCGCCGCCTGCGCCGCGCTCATCCTCTGGCAAGCGCTGGGTCTGGCCGCGCCGCCCCTGTCCCTGTCTCGGCTCACTCATCGCCGCCCTCCTGAACGCCGCCCGCCCACCCGCCATGATAACACACTCGCTTGCGATGGCGTCCCACCGAACCCCATCTGCTACAATACCCGCACACCAGCGTAAAGGACTCCGCTCATGGACATCCGCATCCACGCGCCCCTCGACATGCATCTGCATCTCCGCGAGGGGGCGCTGCTCCGCCTCGTTGCGCCGCTCAGCGCCCGCGACTTCGCGGGGGCCGTCATTATGCCCAATCTTGTGCCCGCAGTTGACACCCTTGAGCGCTTGGCGACGTACCGGGCGGAGGTCGAGGCCGCCACCGCGCCGCACACCTTCGCGCCCCTGATGACCCTCTTCTTTCGCCAGTACGACGAGGCGTTGCTGACCGCCGTGCGCCCCCACATTATCGGCGTCAAGCTCTATCCCGAGGGCGTCACCACCAACAGCGCCGACGGCGTGCGCGACCTTCAGCGCATCGAACCAACCCTCGCCGTGCTGGAGCGCCTTGGCATCCCGCTGCTCGTCCACGGCGAGAGCCACGGCTTTGTCCTCGACCGCGAGGCCGAGTTTCTGCGAACATATACGCGCTGGGCCAACCTCTTTCCCCGTCTCACTATCGTCATGGAACACATCACCACCGCCGCCGCCGTGCGCCTCCTCGACGAGTACGCCAACCTCGCGGCGACGGTCACCCTGCACCACCTGTTGCTCACCCTCGACGATGTAGTGGGCGGCCTGCTCAGCCCGCATGCCTTCTGCAAGCCGATTGCCAAGCGCCCCGAGGATCGCGCCGCGCTGCTGGAGGCCGCCCTGCACGCCCATCCGCGCCTGATGTTCGGCAGCGACTCGGCCCCGCACCCGGTCGAGCGCAAGGAGGCCGCCGGCTGCGCCGCCGGTATCTTCAGCGCCCCCGTCAGCCTGCCGCTCCTTGCTGAACTGTTTGCACGCCACGACGCCCTTGACCAGCTTCAGGCGTTTGTCTCGGACAATGCCCGTACGGTCTACGGGATTACGCCGCCCGCCAAGACCGTCACCCTTGCCGAACGCCCGTGGCAGGTACCCGCCCGCTACGGCGAAGTCGTCCCCTTCTACGCGGGGCAAACCCTGGCGTGGCAGGTGGTCGAGGTAGCGTAGCACCATGTCGCCGGGGGGCTGAAGCCCCCGGCTCTTGGGTGCGAAGCCTGCCTTCGCAGGCTGGTCAAGGTCGCGCAGGCGGCCTTCGCACTGCATAGCCCGTGGCTTTCGCCACCGGGCAGATATACGGATATGCTCAACCCAGACTCGGTCGCCGCCGTTGAAGCTGCCCGCTTCGGCGAGCGTTTTGTTCGCCCCATCTACGACGGCTACGGCTTTGCGCGGCTGCCTGGCAGCATCGAGACCATGCTCACCGGCGCGGATGCCCCCGGCCTGCCGCCTGCCGCGCTGGCTGGCCTCGGCCCGCGCCACGAGACGGTGATCATGGTGCTGATTGACGCCCTTGGCTGGCGCTTCTTCGCGCCCCGCCTCGCCGCGTATCCCTTCCTGCGCCGCTTTCTCGACGACGGCGTCATCTCGCGCCTCACCACCATGTTCCCCTCCACCACGGCAGCCCACGTCACCGCGATCCACACGGGCCGCGACCCTGCCGCCTCCGGGATTTACGAGTGGTTCTACTACGAGCCGAGCCTCGACCGCATCATCGCGCCGCTGCTCTTCTCGTTTGCCGGTGACAAAGGGCGCGAAACCCTCGCCGCCGCCAAAGTCTCACCCCAGATCCTCAACTCCGGCGACACACTTTACCAGCGACTCGCCGCCGGTGGCGTTCACGCCAGCGTCTACCAACACACCAGCTACGCCCAATCATCCTTTAGCCGCGTGGTCTGTGCTGGCGCCGACATGGTTGCCTTTCGCACCCTGCCCGAAGCGCTCACCCTGCTGGCTGGTCGCCTCGCCGCTGCGAGCGGCCCGAGCTACCATTTGCTCTACGTGGATACCGTTGATGCTATCGCGCACGTCTACGGCCCCGACTCGCCCCACGTCAACGCCGAAATTGACACCGTGCTAACCACGCTCGACCGGCTGCTCCACCCGGCCCTCGCCAACCTGGGCCGCCCCAGCCTGCTGCTGCTCACCGCCGACCACGGGCAAATCGCGATTGAGCCAGCCCGCGCCCACCTCGTCAACCAGCGCATCCCCGAGCTTGTCGAGGCCACGCCGCTCTGCGCTGACGAACGCCCCCGCGCCCCCAGCGGCTCCAGTCGCGATCTCTTTCTTTATGTCAAGCCGGAGCAGCGGGACGCAATGCACGCCGCACTCACCCAGGCACTCGCGGGCTGCGCCGAAGTTCACCACACCGCCGACTTGGTCGCCGCCGGACTCTTCGGCCCAACGCCGTCGGATGTGTTTCTGAGCCGTGTGGGCGACCTCGCCATTCTGCCCTACGCGGGCGAAACCGTCTGGTGGGCCAACAAGCGCTTCCCGGTGCGCTTCAAAGGCTCGCACGGCGGCCTGACCCCCGACGAGGCGCACACGCAACTGGCGGCGTTGGCGTATGACGGAAGCTGACCAGCAGTTGACAGCCCACTGCCTCGCCGCTACCATGCCGCCCGCACCAAGGCTGAAGGATACAACATGGTTCGTGGCTGCCTGACCGTTTCGGCGCACACAGCGCTTGCTGTTGCGCTCGGACTGAAACCTGAAACCCGACACCTGAAACCTTGTCTAAGGGATGCAGGATGAAGGCCCGTACGCTGCCCCGCTGGCCCGTTGTGCTGGCCTTCTATTTACTGCTCGGCCTTGCCCTCACCTGGCCCCTCGCCACGCGCTTCGTCACCGACCTACCGGGCGGATCGCACAAAGACGGCCTTGAGGACGGCTTGCAGAACGTCTGGAACCTCTGGTGGACAGTCACGGCCCTGGCGCGGCCCGCCAATCCCTGGGTCACCGACCGGCTCTTCTTCCCCGACGGGCCGAACCTGTTCTACCACACGCTCTCACCCATCAACACGCTGATGGTCGCCCCGATTACGGCGCTGTGGGGGCCAATCGCGGGCTTCAACACCGTCGTCCTCAGCTCCTTCGCCCTTGGCGGCCTCGGCATGTGGCTGCTCGCCCGACGGCGCACCGGCGACGGCCCCGCGCTGCTCGCCGGCATCGTCTACATCGCCAGCCCCTTCCACCTTGCCGCCATCATCACCGACGGCCAGCTCCAGATCTTCGCCCTGCACTGGCTGCCCTGGTACATCCACTTCCTGCTCGAAACCCTCAGCGCCACCGCGCCGCGCCGCGCCCGCCGCACCGCCGCCCTCGCCGGCCTCTTCCTCGCCCTCACCGCCTGGACTGACTGGTACTACACGCTCTTCCTGCTGATGTTCAGCGCGGGTGCCGTCGCCTGGGCGCTCTGGCGCATGGCGCGGAGCTGGCGCGGCTATCGGCTATCGGCTATCGGCTATCGGCTATGCACTCCCCTCGCCATCCTCGCCGCCGTTTTCGCCCTCGGCGCAGCGCCACTCATCATCCCGATGCTGAACGAGGCGGCGCGCACCGCCTACATGACCGTGCTGCCCCCAAGCGACTACCTGCGCCTCTCGGCTGACCTGCTGGCCTATCTGGTGCCGCCGCGCCTCCACGCGCTCTGGGGTGCGGCCCCGTGGGACTGGGGCGTCGGCTACGACATCAACCGCCGCTTCTTCCTCGGCCTGACCGTCAGCACCCTGGCAGCGCTGGCCCTCTGGCGACGCCCCGCCGCACGGCCATGGGGCATCACCGCCCTCACCTTCGCCCTCCTCTCGCTTGGTGTCAGCCTACGCATCAACGGCGCCGACACCGGCCTCCCGCTGCCCTACGCGCTCCTCGCCAACCTGCCCATCGTGCGCCTCACCCGCCAGCCCGACCGCTTCAACGTGCTAGTCACCATCGCCCTTGGCGTGCTGGTGGCCTATGGCGCAGCGGCGTTGGTGCGCCGACCGCCAACCCGTACGGGCGCAGCATGCTGCGCCCCGACGCCGCCGGTCAGCGGCTATCGGCCATCGGCTATCGGCTATCGGCTATCGGCTATCAGCTATCGGCTATCGGCCATCGGCCATCGGCCATCGGCTATCGGCTATCGGCTATCGGCTATCGGCTATCAGCTATCAGCTATCGGCCTCCTCGCCGCCCTCATCCTCATCGAATACTGGCCCGCGCCCATCGTCACCCGCGCCCCAGCGGTGCCGCCCTACCTCGCCGCGCTGTCACCGGGCGACGGCGCGCTGGTCGAGTTTCCCTTTCACACCGACGTGCCCTACCGTGACGCCGAGCGCATGTTCTTCCAGACCGTCCACGGCCACCCGATCAGCGGCGGCTACCACTCGCGGGCCTACCCGCAGCCGCAGCTCGGCCTACCCGCGCTGCGCGACCTCGTGGCGGGACAGCTCAACAGCGACATTGTGCTTGAACCGGGCGGCTGGCCCGCCGCCCTCCGCACCATCGGCTACACCCAGATCATCGGCTACAAGCAGCAGCCCCTCGGCCCCCTCAACCTCGCGCCCGCCGACGAGGCTGCCTTTCGCACGCTCGTTCAGGCGGGCCTCGGTGTCACCGCCCCGACCTACGAGGACAGCAAACTCATCGCCTACACCGTGCCCCCCACCGACCCCGCCCCGGTCATCCAGATCCGCGACGGCTGGGGGCCAGTTGAATCGTCCGCCCCCGCCACCCGCGCCCGCTGGCTGCCCACCGTCGCTGAGCTTGGCCTGATGGTGCCCTCACCCGGCGTCTACCGCCTCAGCTTCAGCGCCATGCCCGCCGGTGGCCCGCGCACCCTACGCGTCGAGGGTCTCGGCACCACCATCACCCTCGTGCTCGCCGCCGACGCCCGCCGCTACAGCCTCGACCTACGCCTGCCCGCCGGACGCACCACCCTGCGCCTCAGCACTGTCGAGCCACCGACCACCGGCCAGGCGCTCATCGGCAACGGCGACGAGCGCCCCCTCAGTGTTCGCTTCCAGCGCATCGGGCTGGTTCCGCTTGCCGCAGCCGCGCCTCCCTCAATCGAGCAAAAGTGACGCGGTCACACAAATGGTTCGGCCTTCGTGCCCTTCGTGATCTTCGTGGTACAAAAAGGTTCGGCCTTCGTGTCCTTCGTGATCTTCGTGGTACAAAAGGTTCGGCCTTCGTGCCCTTCGTGATCTTCGTGGTCCAAAAAGGTTCGGCCTTCATGCCCTTCGTGGTAAAAGAAGGTTCGGCCTTCGTGCGCTTCGTGATCTTCGTGGTCCAAAAAGGTTCGGCCTTCGCGCCCTTCGTGATCTTCGTGGTACAAAAGGTTCGGCCTTCGTGTCCGTCGTGGTAAAAGAAGGTTCGGCCTTCGTGCCCTTCGTGATCTTCGTGGTACAAAAAGGTTCGGCCTTCGTGCCCTTCGTGATCTTCGTGGTACAAAA
>CAIWXH010000498.1 GCA_903916565.1 uncultured Oscillochloris sp.
CATGCGCCCTAGCGTGCGCCAGCGCTGGACTTCCCCCAGGCGTACGGTCAGCAGCGCCAGGGCTGCGGTGTAGAGCAGCAGATAGGTCGGCAGGTCCCAACTATTGATCACATACAGGCTGCCGAGCACCAAGCCCGCCAACATCAGCTCGGCCCACCCTTCGCGCTTGGCCCCCGGCAGCGTGGGCCGCGCCAGCGTCGCCAGCGCGACTGCCGCCGCCAATAGGCCAAAGGGCAGCGCCATAACGTGTGGGTGCATGTCGCCCAGGCGAAAGCTGAAGAGCGGAAACTCAGTGATCGTGTAGCGCCGTTCGCCGCCATAGTTGTCCCACAGCGAGCGCGAGGGCCACCACCAGTTGAAATCGGCGCGCTTATCCTTGCGCGTCCAGCTCTCGATGGTGCCAAAATCCTGTGCCTTCGCCGGGTAGGGCAGCGTGATCGTCGTGGCCCCGCTCGCCGCTTGACCGATAGCGGCGACGAGTTGGCGTCCATCGAGGGCGACGGCCTGCTCGTTGCCCACGGCAACCTGCACCGCGCCCGCCTGGTTCGCTGCGACAAGGACGAAGATGACGCCAAGGAGCGGGAAGAGGCCGTAGGCGAGGCGCGAGACGCGCCCGTTGGCCGACAGGCGCATCAGGTTGGCGATCATCCCCGCCACGCCCTGCGCGGTCAGCGCGAAGATCAGGGCCAGCGAAAGATTGTAGGCCACCGTCGGAGCAAGCCCGGTCAATTGGGCCACCGCGCCCATCAGCAGATAGCCGAAGTAGTAGTAGTTGATACTGTAGCCCGCCAGCCAGGGGTCGTTGGGCGGAAAAAGCCCCGTGTGCTGGATGGCGTTGAAGAAAGCGAAGTCCATGGGGCGCTCGGTGCCCCACGGCACCGGGTCGTGGGCGCGCATCCAGACGGCGACAAGCAGCGCGGCCAAAAACACCGCCTCGGAGGCGAGCATGGTGGGCCAGTGCGCCTGGGCGAAGCGGCGCCCCGCCGCAAGCGCCCGCCGTGGCCCGCCGGTGAGCCACACACCGACGCCAGTTACGGCCATAGCGGCGACGGTTAGCGACAGCGGGCCGAAGGGCACCAGCCCGAACATCGCCAGCAGCCAGGCGAGGTAGCCAGTCAGCAGCAGACCCAGCGCCTTCGTGTGGGCGTAGCCTCGGTCGGGCAGCGCCCGCAGCAGCAGCCCCGCCAGTGGCAGCCCTGCCAGCCCAAGCAACTGCGCCGCGAGCCACCAGCGCACGAGGTCGAGCGCGGGGTTCACTGGCGTCCCCCCAACTGGGTGAACAGCAGCCACGCCGCATCAGACCATTGGCCGTCGGGGGCGAGATCGAGGTAGGTCTGGAGCTCCATTTTGGCCTGGTCGGTGTTGCCCGTTTGGGCGAAGAGCCGCCCAAGTTGGTAGTGCGGGTCTGGTGCCAGACCATCAGCCGCGACCGCTAGGTTCAGGGCGATTTCGGCCTGCTTGAACTTGCCCCACTCAAGCAGCGCGGTGCCCAATTTATTCCAGTTGTCCGCCGAAGGCTGCGCGTTGGCCGCGCGTTGATAGGCTTGCTCGGCCTCATCATAGCGCTTGGCCTGGGTTAGGATGTCGCCCCACAGGTGCAGCACGCCGATGTCGGTGGGATTCGCCCGCGCCGCTGGCGCAAGCACCCGCGCTGCGTCATCGAGCCGCCCCATGTCACGGTAGCGCTCGGCCAGCCCAAAGGCCGTTGGCCCATCGGTCGGATTCGCTTGATTGGCCGCTTCGCGTGCGGCAAGGCCGGGGGGCGTCTGGTCAATCGGCTCACGCTGGGCGGCGCTAATGGGCGCGGGCGCGGTGAAGTTGACCGCCTCGGGGCGGGCGTAGCTTGGTGGCACGTTCGTCACCGCGTAGATCTGCACCTGCGGCGTGTCGAAGACCGGGGTCAGATAGAGGCCGCGCATCTGGTCGAACTTCGCGAGGCCCGCCGCCGGGTAGACGGCGTGCTCGACTCCGCCCACATAGACGTAGTTCACATCATAGCGGGCCAAAAAGCGCAGCGCAGGCTCAACCTCGCTGCTTGTGTAGAAGTTCGTTACGTCGGCTTCGCGCCGTGCGGCGGCGTCGGAGGCGCGCTGCTCGTTCTCGTGCAGGGCGCTGATGACGGTCGGCAGGCCCGTGTTGGCGGCGATCCTGATGCCGTAGGCCCG
>CAIWXH010000499.1 GCA_903916565.1 uncultured Oscillochloris sp.
GCCGCTCACCGTCTGGATGGCCCGCGTGGGCACCAGCAGGGCGTTTTTGTGCGTAGCAGTCTGGATGGCCCCGGTGGCGGTCATCCCGGCCCGCGTCGCCGCGTCACCGGGGGTGAAGTTCACCCGCACGGTGTAGGTGGCCACGTTCGATGACACGGTCGCTACGGGGGCCACCGTCTGAACCGTGCCGGTGATCGTCACGCCGCTCAGGGCGTCAAAGCTCAGCTTCACCGGCTGGCCCACGGCCACGTTGCCAATGTCGCTCTCGCTCAGGCTCAGATCCACATAGAACGAGGTCGGGTCAATTACCGTGATTGTGGTTGAGGCGCTGGCGGTGTCGCCCACGCTCGCGGTCACCGCCGAGACAACCCCGGCGAAGGGCGCGGTTAGAACGGCGTCGGCCAGGTCAATCGTGGCCTGGTCGTAGGCCACTTGGGCCTGGGCCAGGCTGGCCTCAGCGCTGGTGATGCTGCTGGCGGATCCGGGCGTGGTCAGGCTGTTCAGGCTGATCTGGGCCTGCTCGACGCTGGCCCGTGCGATGGCCAACTCGTCGGCGGTGGCCGGAGTCTGCATCGTCGCCAGGTTAGCCTTGGCCGAGGCGACCGAGGCGCGGGCGCTGGCAATCTCGGCGGCGGTCGCGCCGTCCTTGATCGTACTCAGCTGAGTCTGGGCATCCTTCAGGGTGGCCTCGGCCTTGGCCACACCGGTGATCTCGTCCTGCTTGGCCTGCTCAACGGCGAGGTTCGCCTGAGTCAAGCTCTCCTTGGCGTTGTCCACGGCGCGCAGCGAGGCGGCCTCCGCATCCTTGCTGGCCTGCGACAGCCCGCCGGGAGCCTTCTCCTGCTGGCGGTTATTCCAGTAGAGCGTGCTGTAGCTGGCCTGGGCGTCGCGCAGGTTGTTCGCCGCCGTCGTCACCGCGCTCTCGGCCTTCAGCTTGGCGGCGGAGAGACTGGTGCGCTGCGATTGGAGCGAGAGCTGGGCCTGCTGAACGGTGGCCTGGGCCGAGGAGAGATCGGCGGTGGTCGGTCCGGCAAGCAGCACATCAAGCTGGGCCTGCGCACTGACCAGTTGGGCCTGCGCACTCGCCAGTTCGGCGGCGGTCACGCTGCCGGTGCGGGTCTTGTTATACGACGCCTGGGCGCTAGTGAGCTGGGCGTGGGCGTTAGCGATCTCGGCGGCAGTAGCGCCCTGACCGTTGGCGGCGGCCACGCCCGCCTGGGCCGACTTCAGGTTGGCCTCGGCCTGCCGAACCGCCATCTGAAGTTCCTGGCTATCCAGGGATGCCAGGGTCTGTCCGGCGCTCACCGTATCGCCAACGCTCACCCGCACCTCGGAGATCGTGCCCGCGACTGGGAAGCTGAGGGTGCGGTTCTGGGCGGGCGCAACCGAGCCGCTGCCCGAGACGCTGACGCTCAGGCTGCCGCTGGTGATGGGAGCGGTGCTGATGCTGACGGTGGCGGCGTTGCTGGTGCCATACCTGCGCCAGGTGAAAAATCCACCGAGGGCCAGGATGAGAGCCAGGGGCAGCGCCATCCAGGGCGAGATCCGCTGTCGGGCCTTGCGGTTGCCGAGGCGACCAATCAGCCGCTGATCGATAGGTGATGAAGAGATGCTCATGGGGGAAACCTCCTGCGCTAGGGCCGCTGCGATCGCGCAGCGCCTACCTTAGAGGGTATCCCTCATGTGTGTACTTCTCGCGTAGATCGTCTTGGGGCGGTGTGTAGAGTAGAGAGGCCCGCCCGCCCGACGGCTGAAGCCGTGCGGGCATTTCCGGCGTCGGCGAAGGCCGACGCCCGGCGGAACGCCCCGCAGGTGCGACTTCAGTCGCCCGCCGAGGGTATTCAGGGACGTTGACCCTGGAACCCTAGCGAACACTCGCCATGGTCGGTGTGGTATCATGCGTCCATGCTGGATGACTGCACCAAAATGATCTTCCCGGATAGTGGTGAGACCACCTTGCCGCTGCTCTTTGCTCCCCAGGTGCTGCGCTGTGTCGCCGCAGGCCCCGGTGGTCACCC
>CAIWXH010000500.1 GCA_903916565.1 uncultured Oscillochloris sp.
AGTTTACCAACACCGATCCCGCGTTGCTCAAGCGGGTGGGCGATCTCTGGTCGCGGCTCTTTCTTGGCACCACCAGTGTCCAGGTGACTCCATCCGGGTGGCATGCCGAGCGTGACGTCACGCAACTGTACCTCAACGGCGACCGCACGATTGGGCGCTGGCTGCGCGAGCAACTCTACACCGCTGATGGCTTCAAGCGTGTCCCACGGCTCATCCTCAACAGCAGCAGCGAGCTTCAGCAAACATTCCTGAGCGGCTACTACGCCGGCGATGGCCTGAAAGCCGGGAACGGCGACAGCGTCAAGACCAATAGTGCGGTGCTGGCGCAGGGACTTTGCTGGCTCTACGCCAATCAGGGGCGCACCTGTACGGTCTACGTTGAGCATCGGGGCGAGCGTTCATCCTACCAACTCAATCTTAGCAGCGCTACGCCCGCTGGCGAAAAGGGCCAGCATCTGCGGAAGCCCGCCGCTGAACTGCGCCGCATTGAGACGCCCCCCGCCGCTGATGAGTGGGTCTTTGATCTAGAGACCGGCAGCGGCGTGTTTTGCGCTGGCGTGGGCCGTGTGGTCGTCCATAACAGCCCCCGCCGTGGCCTAGAGTTTGTGACCCGTAAGATCTCGAACGCCGTGGCGCGCATCAAGCTGGGCCTTGATACCGAACTGCGTCTGGGCAACATTGACGCCCGCCGCGACTGGGGCTTCGCTGGCGATTATGTCGAGGCCATGTGGCTGATGCTGCAGCAGGATCAGCCTGATGATTATGTCATCGCTACCGGCGAAACCCACGCCGTGCGCGAGTTTTGCGAGCTGGCCTTTAGCCACGTTGGCCTCGATTACACCAACTACGTGGTGCTTGACGAGCGTTTCATGCGTCCGGCTGAGGTAGACTTGCTCATCGGCGACCCCGCGAAAGCCCGCGAGTTGCTCGGCTGGAGACCCAAGACGAGCTTCCCCGACCTGGTTCGGATGATGGTTGAGGCGGATGTGCAGCTACTCAAGGAGCAGTACCGATGACTCAGGCAGAAATGCGACTGATTGAGGAGGGTTGGGACGCCCTGGTCGAGCGGCTTGGCATGGCTGAGGCGACACGCTTTGTCATGTTGCTTGACCGTCGCACCGGCGGTGCCCTACAGCATCTGCGTGCGCTCTGGACATCGCCCAATGCTCAGAAGCAGCCCCACGCGACCCATACGCTGCACGGGCGAAGCTTCGCTCAGTTCGACGCCAAGGGCTAGGCCCTCCCGCACCTTCCTCCCAGCCAAAGATCGTTCACAGCGCCCCGCGCTCCACAGGAGCCGGGGCGCTGTGTCGCCCGCCAGCCCACGCCCGGTGGCTGAAGCCACGGGCTACGCGGTGCGAAGGCCGCCTGCGCGGCCTGGATGAGCCTGCGAAGGCAGGCTTTGCAAATCAAGAGCCGGGGACTTTAGTCCCCCGGCACGCGACGTTGCAACCGCCCTGGGGGCGCTGTCGGCGTGGCCCCCCATGTGCGCTATAATCGGCAGCATGGACGAGGTAACCTTTCTCGAAACACTGCTCCGCATCCCCTCGCTCTCGGGCCAGGAGGGTGAGGCGGCGGCTTTTCTCGTTGGTCAGATGGACGCCTTCGGCTGGAAAGCACACGTTGATGCGGCGGGCAACGCCGTGGGTCTGCTGGGCGACAGCGGCCCGCTGGTGGTGCTGCTCGGCCATATTGACACCGTACCTGGCGCGATCCCGGTGCGTATCGCGGACGGACGCCTGTACGGGCGCGGCGCCGTTGACGCCAAAGGCCCCTTCGCCACCTTCGTGCAGGCGGCGCGACGGGCCGAGTTGGCGGGCCGTCTGCGCTGCCGCCTAGCCCTCGTCGGCGCCACCGAAGAGGAGTCGGCCAGCTCGAAGGGCGCGCACTACGCCCGCGACCGCTACGCTCCGGTGGCCTGTGTGATCGGCGAGCCGAGCGGCTGGGAGCGCGTGACCCTGGGCTACAAGGGGCGTCTGCTGGCGCACTATCGGCTTGAGCAGCCGTCGGCCCACAGCGCTGGCGAGTTGCGCGCGGCGCCCGAGACGCTGGTTGAGTTCTGGCGGGCCGTTGAGGCCCGTTGCACGGCGCACAACGCGGGCCACGAGCGGCTCTTCGAGCAGCTTATCCCCTCGCTACGCCGGGTCACCAGCGGGGGCGACGGCATGACCGATTGGTGCGAGGCCACCGTGGGCCTGCGGCTGCCCGAAGGGGTTGACCACACGGCCCTGGCTGAAGAACTGACCGCGCTGGCGGGCACCGCCAAGGTGCGCTTCGAGGGCGGCTGTCCGGCGTTTCGCAGCCCGCGCACGACCCCGCTGGCCGGGGCGTTCGTGCGGGCGATCCGGGGCCAAGGGGGGCAGCCCGGTTTCCTACACAAGACGGGCACCGCCGATATGAATGTGGTCGGCCCCGCCTGGGGCTGCCCCATCGTCGCCTATGGCCCCGGCGACTCGCGGCTCGACCACACCCCCGACGAGCATGTCGCGGTCGCGGAGTATCAGCAGGCGATTGCGGTGCTGACCGAGGTGCTGGCGCAATTGGGGTGAAAAGACTTGTCAGGTGCCGCACTAGTACACGTCGGCGGAAATCCGCGACAGGTTTTTTTACCACGAAGCGCACGAAGGTCACGAAGGCCGAACCGCGTGCTGCTACGTTCCATGCCGTACGAGAATCACCATCAACCCCACAAGAACTTCCAGAAAGCTGTACCAGACAGGTCTGGGGTGGACAATAGCGTATGTTTTTGATTACCGGCGCGGGCGGCTACATCGGCAGGCACCTGACGCGGGCCTTGCGTGAGCAGGGCGCGGCGGTGCGCGGGCTGGACATTCGGGCAGACGCGCTGGCCCCTTTGGCCGCGCTGGGCGCTGAGACGGTGGTCGCCGATGCGGGCGATGCGGCGGCGGTGCGGGCGGCTTTGGCTGGGGTCGCAGTGGTCTATCATCTGGCGGGTTCGGCCCTGGGCTTTCCCGCCGAGATTGCGCGGGCCAATGTGGCGGGCGCGCAGGCCGTGGCGACCGCCTGCACAACTCACCTGAGCCTAAAGGCGTTGGTCTACGCCGGGAGCGGCGCACTCTATCCAAGCGGCCCCGGCTGGCTCGACGAGACGACACCGCCCGCACCGACCTTTCACTACGCACGGGCCAAATACGAGGCCGAGCGCGTGCTACTCGCCGCCCACGCCCGCCACGGGTTGCCGGTGCTGGTGGCGCGCATTGCCGGAGTCTACGGCCCCGCCAGCCCCGCGATGATGGTCGAGCAGGTGCGCCACGGGCGCTTCCCCCTGATCGGCGGCGGGCGCGGCTACGCCTCAAATATTCATATTGATGATACGGTCGCCGCCTTGCTGGCGATGCCCGAGCGCGGGCGTCCCGGCCAGATCTACAATCTCGCCGACGACACGCCGGTGCCCATCGCCGAGTTCTACGGCCAGATCGCCCGGCTGCTTGGTGCGCCGCCGCCGCCTGCGCTGGCGCCCGCCGTGGGCCGCGCACTGGTCTGGGCCATCGGCACGCTCAGTCGGCTGCGCCGCCGCCCGATGCCGCTGCCGGTCGATCTGGTGGACATGGCCGCCGTCTCGCACCGCATGACCAACCGGCGCATGCGCGACGAACTGGGCGTCACCCCGCGCTACCCGTCGTACCGCGAGGGGCTGCCCGTGGCGCTGGGCCTGGCACCCGCCCGCTGAAGAGTGGGGCGGTTCTAGCCTGGTCATCCCCGCAACGCCGGAGCGATCTCGCGCAAAGACAAGGTTCGTGGTTGCTTTACCGTTTGCGGCGTTTGTCGTAGCGGCTTCAGCCGCGTCAAAGAAGCATTAGGGGGCTGAAGCCCCCACTACAAACGGTAAACCTGAAACCCGACACCCGACACCTGAAACCTGATCAAAGGGCTTCTCGATGACTGAACCTGTGCAAACCCCACGGCTCGATCTGGTCGCGCTGACGCCACCATTCTATGCGCTTTGTCTGGCGGGGGCGCGTGACGCGGCGGCGGAATATCTTGGGGCCACCATTGCGGCTGACTGGTGGGAGGAACAGAGCATTATGGCGTTCTGGCTCCAGACCCTGCACGACGACCCGAGCGTGCAGCCTTGGCTGGCGCGGGCGATGGTGCGCCGTGCTGACCAGGTGATGATCGGCCACATTGGCTGTCACGGCCACCCTGGCATGGCGCACCTGGAGCCGTTCGCCCCCGGCGGGGTCGAGCTTGGCTACCGGGTGTTCCCGACCTACCGTCGCCATGGCTACGCCACCGAGGCGCTGCACGCGCTAATCACTTGGGCCGCCGTCGCGCAGCGCGTCCCCGGCTTTGTGCTCTCGATTGTCCCCGACAATGTTGCCTCGCAGGCGGTCGCACGCCGCCTGGGCTTCGTCAAGGTCGGGTCGCACATTGACGAGGTTGATGGCTTGGAGGAGGTCTTCGCCCTGTCGGCGCCCCGCCCGCTGTAAGAGCTAGTACCGCTTCCCGGAAGTTCCTGTAGGGTTGCGCGGTGATTCTTGTAAGGCACGGAGTACAGCAGCAAGCGGTTGGGCCTTCGTGAACTTCGTGCGCTTCGTGGTAAAAAACCTGCCGCGCATGTTCGCCGACGTATACTAGCCCGTGATCACACGAGCGACGAGGCGTTGCCGCCGCTTGCGCGGGCGGCCCGGACAACGGCGGCGAGGAAGGTGGATTTCAGCGGCGCAATCGCGTTGACGACGGTCGTGAGGGGCGTCTTTTCGATCATCTGGACGACGCGGGCGAGCGCCTCGTAGCCCCAGCCTTCGAGATTGTCGAGCAGCAAGTCGCCGAGCTTGCCGCGTTCAATCGCCATCGCGACGATGCGGTCGAAGGTCGTCTCGGGCGTAAAGACGCGCCGCTCGCGCTGCTGCATGCTCAGCGCGCCACGCTTGCAGACGGCGGAGCAGACGCCGCAGCCTAGACACAGGTCGGGGTCACGCACGGCCCACTTGCGCGGGCGCCCATCCACCTCGCCGTGGTTGACCGTCAGCGCGTTGACGGGACAGACCTTCGCGCAGCGCCCGCAGCCATTGCAGCGCTCCGGCTCGACCAGCGCGATCCAGTTTGAGGTGACGATGGCGTTGCGGAGGTCGAAGCGGCGGATGGCGTTCATCATGCCGCACGAGCAGCCGCAGCAGTTGCAGATGTAGCTGACGTTGCGCTGGACGTTGTCGCCGGTTTGGGCGAGGCCAGCGCGTTTTGCTTGCTCAAGAATATCCATCGCCTCGCTGCATGTGATCGACTCGGCGATGCCTTGGCGCACCAGCACGTCGGCGCCAAGGTTCAAGCTGAGGCAGGTGCGCTGGGGATGCTCGCACGCATGGCCCGCCTGCTGCGCGTGGTTGCGACAGGCGCACAGCGAAACCGCGTGGCTGCTCGCCGTCTCAACAATCTGCGAGGCCCGCTCCCAGTCGAGGATTTCAGTGTGGTCGCCCGCAGGCAGCGCCTCTTCGCGCACGAGCGCACGGCCAATTTGGGTCTGGCCCGCAAAGACCGCACGGGCGAAATCCGGGCGCTCGAAGAAATACTCGTCAAAGAGCTGCGCCAGTTCTTCGGTCGGGTAATTCTCACGGGCGCGCATATAGGTGAACTCGAAGAAGCCGATCACCACGGGCGCCAGGGCGACGTAGCGTTGCCCCGCGTGCTCGATGTCGAAGATCAGGCCGCGCTCGGCCATACTGGTGACCATGTCGGCGAGGCGATCTTCGGCCAGAGCGGCGCGCTTGGCGAGCTTGGGCAGCGCGACGAAGGTGGTGGGAATACGCCGCGCCAGGTCGGCCTCGGCGGGCGAGAAAAGCAACTGGAGGATGCGGAGGAAGGTGAGCGAGGCGGGCGCACCAGTGACGTTGCGGTCGAGGCGCTGTTGGAGCAGTTGATAGGCTTGGGGCGGGGCGATGCCAGGTTTCATGAAAAGCTCTCTAGCTACTCACGCCAAAAGCGCAAGCAGCGGCTGGCTGCGGGTTCACCCAACTATAGCAGTCCTACAGCGGTTGTTGCGCGCCCGCCCGGTGGCGGAAGCCACGGGCTACGCGGTGCGAAGGCCGCCTGCGCGGCCTACCGCAGCCTGCGAAAGTCGGCTTCGCATCCCGTAGCCGGGGACTTCAGTCCCCCGGCAGGCGTCCCTACTTCAGTTCGCGCTTGAGGATTTTGCCCGTCGCGGTCTTGGGCAGCGTCTCGCGGAACTCGACCGAGCGCGGGTACTTATACGCAGCCAGGCGCTCCTTACAGTAGTCAATCAGCTCCTGCTCGCTGACGCTCTGCCCAGGCTTGCAGGCCACCACCGCCTTAATCTCTTCGCCCAGGGCCGGGTCGGGCACGCCGATGACCGCCACCTCGGCCACGGCGGGGTGCCCGTACAGGATCTCTTCGATCTCACGCGGGTAGACGTTGAAGCCGCCCCGGATGAGCATATCCTTGACCCGATCCACGATGAAGTAGTCGCCATCTTCGTCAACCGTAGCGAGATCGCCGGTGTGAAACCAGCCGTGACGAATCGCCTCAGCGGTCGCCTCGGGGCGCTTGTAGTAGCCCGTCATCACATTATGGCCCCGAATGACAATCTCGCCCATCTCGCCCTGCGGCACCGGCTGGCCCTGCGAGTCCACGGCCTGCATATCGACGCCCCAGAGCGGCGTGCCGACGCTGCCCGGTTTGGCCGGACGATGCTGGTGGTTGAATGAGGCGATGGGCGCGGTCTCCGAGAGGCCGTAGCCCTCCATAATCTTTACGTTGTGGCGCTTGTTGAAGGCCAGCAGCACCTCGACGGGCATGGCCGAGCCGCCCGACACGCAGAGGCGCAGCGTCGAGAGGTCGTACTTGGCCGCGTCGGGGTGGTTGAGCAGATAGAAGTACATCGTCGGCACCCCGGCGAAATACGTCACCTTGTCGCGCTGAATAAGCTCCATCACCTTGACCGGATCGAAGCGCGGCAGCAGCGTGATCGTGCCACCCACATAGATCAGCGCGTTCAGCACACAGGTCTGCCCAAACGAGTGGAACAGCGGCAGCACGGCCAGGCCAATCTCGTCAGACTTGACAAAGAGCAGCTTCTCGACGCCGATCATGGCGTTGAAGAACATATTGAAGTGCGACAGCTCGGCGCCCTTGGGCCGCCCGGTGGTGCCCGACGTATAGAGGATCACCGCCGTGTCGTCTGCGCCGGTCGGCTCCAGCTCAAACACGGGCGCGTGTTCGGCCATAAGCTGGTTGAAGCTCAGCGCGCCCTCGGGCAGCGGATTGGTGCTGCCGGGGGCGGGCACCACAATCAGCTTGTGGCAAGTCTGGGCGTCACGAAAACCGGGCACCGCCTCGGGCAAAAAGCCCTCCCAGACAATCAGCACCTTGGCGTCGCTATCCTCAAGGTGGTACTGCACCTCGTTGTGCTTAAAGAGGACATTGAGCGGCACGACGGCGGCGCCGGTTTTCAGAATGCCGTAGTAGGCGATGGGAAAGTGGGGCGTATTCGGCAGCATCAGCGCGACCTTGTCGCCGTGCTGCACGCCGAGCGCGGTTAGGGCGTTGGCGATCTTACTCGCTGCGCCGTTCAGTTCGGCGTAGCGCAGCTTATAGTCGTCAAAGACGAGCGCCACCTTGCCAGGGTCGCGGCGTGCGCTCTGCTCAAGGATCACGGCGAGGTTCAGCATTGAACGCTCCTTCTGTAGATTGTAGAAGGCTTGGGGGCAAGTTGAATTATAGGCGGCGCACGAAAGCGCGTCAATCGCCATCGCCGGGGGGCTCATGGCGGTTGCAAAGTCCGGTTGCCGCGCCAGCCCTCACCCCCCAGCCCCCTCTCCCTGAGCGGGAGAGGGGGAGTCGAACGCTTCCTGATGCCGAATTTCCCTTCCCCCCTTGAGGGAGAGGGGCCGGGGGTGAGGGGTAAAAGGCGACGGTGCAATCGCCATCGCCGGGGGGCTGAAGCCCCCGGCTCTTGGGTGCAAAGCCTGCTGAAGCAGGCTCATCTAGGCCGCGCAGGCGGCCTTCGTCTCGCGTAGCCCGTGGCTTCAGCCACCGGGCGTGGGGTGTGGCACGACGTTGCAACAGCCACCGGGCGGGGGCTGGCGGGCGACGGTGCAATCGCCATGGCATGCTATACTCACCCCCAACGTAAGGCGCGAGCAGTGGAGCATCTATGTCGCAACACATCGAGGTGCCGGGCGAGTGGGCGAGCATCGCCACGCTGATGGCCTTCGCCGACAGCGTCGAGGCGGCGCAGCCGCTCTCGCCCGACCAGTGTTACCTGCTACGTCTGGTGATCGAAGAGATCGCCACGAACATTGTGAAGTACGGCTACGCCGATACCCACCGCGACACGATCCAGCTCACCTGTAGCTGCGAAGGCGAGACGCTGCGGATCAGCATCCGTGATCGCGGCCAGCCCTTTGATCTCCGTGACCACCCCGACCCCGATCTGAGCTCTGACGTGATTGAAGAGCGCCCCATCGGCGGCCTTGGGCTATTCTTTGTGCGCGAGCTTGCCGACCATGTGGACTATCAGCACGACCCCGCCAGTCGCTGGAACGAGCTGACGGTGATCAAAGGGCCATAATGCTATGCTCGACGCCTTGCTGCGCCAGAGTCCGCTCTTTAGTCAGCTCCCGGCTACCGCCCTCGAAGCCATGGCCGACAGCATCAGCCAATGCCAGCTCCCGGCGGGCGCGACGCTCTTCTGCCAGGGCGATGTCGGGGTCGAGTGCTTCGTCATTCTTACGGGCGAGCTTGAGATTCTTACCTACGTCAACGGGGCCGAACACCAACTCGAAATCTGTCACCCCGGTCAGATCATTGGCGAGATGGCGCTGATTGACCGCTGCCCCCGCTCGGCCACCGTGCGCGCCCTGGCTGCCGCAGAGCTGATCGTGCTCGGCGAGGACGCCTTTAAGACGCTGCTGCGCTCGAACCCCGATCTGGCGATGGAGCTGCTTCGCAATGGCACGGCCCGCGTCCGTAACACCAACCACCGCATGATCGGCGACCTCGAGCGCAAAAACGCCGAGCTGCTCAAGGCGTACCAGCAACTTCAGGCGGCCCAAGGCGAGCTAATCCGCCTCAACCGGCTTGAGGAGGAACTGGCCGTCGCCCGGCGCATCCAGGAGTCGTTTCTGCCCCGCAAGCTGCCGCAGCCCGCTGGTTGGCAGATGGCCGCCTACAGCCGGGGCGCCCAGGCCGTCGGGGGCGACTTCTTCGACTGCATCGAGCTCTCTGACGGGCGGCTTGGCCTAGTCGTCGCCGACGCCTGTGGTAAAGGCATCACCGCCGCCCTCTTCGTCGTGCTGACCCGCTCGCTGCTGCGCGCTGCCTCGCAGGCACCCTGGATCTTTCAGGGCGGCATGGTTCACGACCCCGAGAGCGTGCTGACCGGCGCGCTCTGGCTGGTCAACGACTATATCTGCCGCGAACACAGCGAGAGCAATATGTTCGTCACGCTCTTCTACGGCGTGCTCGACCCGCGCACCGGCGAGTTGGCCTACGTCAACGCGGGGCACAACCCGCCGCTACTGGTCGCGCCTGGTGCCGCCAGCATTGTGGAAACCGGGGAAGGCACCTTGCCCATTGGGATTAGGCCCGCCCAAAACTACGAGGTGCTGCGGGGCCACATCAGCCCCGGCGAGCGGCTCGTCGCCTTTAGCGATGGCATCACCGAGGCGATGAATGGCGCGGGCGATCTCTTCGGCGATGAGCGGCTGCACCTAGCCCTACGCGAGGAGGCCCAGCGAGACTCTGGTGAACTGGTGAACGCCATCATCGCCCGCGTTGACGCCTACGTCGCTGGCGCCCCCCAGTCCGACGACATTACGCTGCTCATCGTGACCCGTGTCTAAAATGTAGAGGTGTAGAGATGTAGACGTGTGTTTGACACCTCTACATCTCTACACCTCTACACCTCCCCATCTCCCCACCTCCCCATCTCCCCACCTCCCCATCTCCCCACCACGCAGAGTCAGGCACCGACTAGGCGCCGCCCTCACATGCTATAATAGGCACCCATACCCGTCCAGATAGTCATAGCAGCAGCGCTGGAAGATGAAAGGGGAGCTACGCGGTGAACCTAGAGCAGATCGACGATGTACTCGTGATTGAGCTGCCCGCCCGCCTTGATGCCATCGGGGTCGCGGCCATCGAGGGCCAACTCGCCGAGGCCGCTAGCGCACACAAGGGCAAGGTGCTGGCCGATCTCAGCCAGGTCACCTTCGTCGCGAGCCTCGCCCTCCGTATGCTGCTGACCACCTCCAAGGCGGTGCAACCCCTCGGCGGCGACCTGCGGCTCACGGGGCTACAGCCCCAGATCGCCGAGATCTTCCGCAAGAGTCGCTTCGACACCCTGTTCAAGATCTACCCCGACCGCGAGTCTGCCCTGGTGGCCTACCGCTAGGACTGCCACTGCTCGACCATTCCACAGCCCCCTCGCCCTGAATGGGCGAGGGGGTTGGCTGTCCCCGTAGCCCGTGGCTTCAGCCACCGGGCGCGGGGCCGTCGCACGACTTTGCATCAGCCCTGGCCTTGGCGGCATGGCGGTTGCAAAGTCCGGTTGCCGCGCCAGCCCTCACCCCCCAGCCCCCTCTCCCTGAGCGGGAGAGGGGGAGTCGAACGCTTCCTGATGCCGAATCTCCCCTCTCCCCTTGAGGGAGAGGGGCCGGGGGTGAGGG
>CAIWXH010000501.1 GCA_903916565.1 uncultured Oscillochloris sp.
CGACCCCCAGGCCGCCGCGCCGCAGCGCCCGGCTGAACTGGACAAAGCCTACGAGCATCAGCAGGTCGAGCAGCGCCTCTACGCCTGGTGGGAGCGTTGCGGCCTCTTTGCGCCGCGCCCCGATGCGCCGAAGCCGCCCTTTGTCATCACCATTCCGCCGCCGAATGTCACCGGCGAACTGCACCTCGGCCACGCGATGTTCGTGACGATTGAGGATATTCTGACCCGCTGGCGCCGCATGCAGGGCCACCAGACCCTGTGGCTTCCCGGCACCGACCACGCGGGCATCGCCACGCAAACCCAGGTCGAGAAGCTGCTACGGAGCGAAGGCACCTCGCGCCAGGCGGTTGGGCGCGACGGGTTTTTGCGCCGCACCTGGGAGTGGAAGGCGAAGTACGGCGGCGAGATCACCAGCCAGCTACGGCGCCTCGGCGCAAGCTGCGACTGGGAGCGCGAGCGCTTTACGCTTGACGCGGGCCTCTCGCACGCCGTCCACACCGCCTTCAAGCGCCTCTTCGACGATGGCCTAATCTACCGGGGCACCTACCTCGTCAACTGGTCGCCGCGCCTTCAGACCGCCGTCAGCGACCTAGAGGTCGAGTACGAGACGCGCAACGTCTCGATCTGGTATGTGCGCTACCCGGTGATCAGCGAAAGTTGGACTGGCCCCCAAGGCGCGTGGGGCAGCGGCACCTGGGCCGCAGGCGCAACCGACTGGATCACCGTCGCCACGACCCGCCCCGAGACGATCTTGGGCGATACGGCGGTCGCCACCGCGCACGGCGACGAGCGCTTCGCCGCCCTGGTGGGGCGTCAGGCCGTAGTGCCCGCCCTTGGGCGCAGCATCCCGATCATCGCCGATGAGTATGTCGATCCGGCCTTCGGCTCCGGCGCGGTGAAGATCACGCCCGCCCACGACAAAAACGACTACGAGGTCGGCAAGCGCCACCAGCTTCCGCTCATTAACATTATGAGCAAAGAGGCGACGATTAACGAGGCGGGCGGCCCGTATGCGGGGATGGATCGCTTCGAGGCCCGCGCCGCTATACTCGCCGACCTTGAGCAAGAGGGGCTGCTGGTCAAGACCGAGCCGCACACCATGAGCGTCGGCATCAGCCAGCGCGGCGGCGAGGTAATCGAGCCGCTGCTCAGCGAGCAGTGGTTTGTGCGCGCCCGCCCCCTGGCCGAGTTGGCGCTGGCTGCGGTGCGCGACGGGCAGACGCGCATCATTCCCGAGCGCTTCGAGAAGGTCTATTTCCACTGGCTTGAGCATATCGAGGACTGGTGCATTTCGCGCCAGCTCTGGTGGGGCCATCGCATCCCCGTCTGGTATTTGCCTGACGGCACGATGGTGGTGCCCGGCCCCGACGAGGCGCCGCCTGCCGGGGCCACCCAAGACCCCGATGTGCTTGACACGTGGTTCAGCTCGGGCCTGTGGCCGTTTTCAACGCTTGGCTGGCCGGTGGAAACCGCTGACCTGCGCCGGTTCTATCCAACGAGCGTGATGGAGACGGGCTACGACATAATCTTCTTCTGGGTCGCCCGCATGATGATGCTGGGCTGCTACCTGACGGCGCAGGCGCCCTTCCACACGATCTACCTGCACGGGCTGGTGCGCGATGAGCACGGGCGCAAAATGTCGAAGAGCTACGGCAACGTCGTCAACCCGCTGACGGTGATGGACGCCCAAGGCACCGACGCGCTGCGCTTTACGCTGGCGACGAGCGGCACGCCTGGGCAGGATCTCAACCTGAACCCGCAGCGGATCGAGGCGGCGCGCAACTTCTGCAACAAGCTCTGGAACATCACGCGCTTCGTTATCGCCAAGCTCGGCGACGAGCGCGAGTCGGCCTTCACGCTTCTGCCGAGCGACCTTAGCTTGGCGGATCGCTGGATACTCTCACGCTACGCCCGCCTGACGCTGGAGGTGGAGCGCCTGATGGAGAGCTACAGCTTTGGCGAGGCTGGGCGCCAGATCCACGATTTCCTCTGGGGCGAGTTTGCCGACTGGTACGTCGAGATTGCCAAGGTGCAGATTGACTACGACACCAGCGCCGAGCACGCCACCCGTGCGGTGCTGTACAGTGTGCTTGAAGGCACGCTGCGCCTGCTCCACCCCTTCATGCCGTTCGTCACCGAGGAGCTGTGGCAGTACCTGACCCGCGAAGGCGCGACCGCCAGCCACTACCCCGACGCGCCGCACACCATTATGCTAGCCGCCTACCCGGTGGCCGAGGCGACCCTGATTGACGAGGCCGCCGAGCGCGACTGGGGTTTGACCCAGGAGCTGATCGTCGCCATTCGCAACGCCCGCAGCGAGTACAAAGTCGAGGCCGCCAAATGGGTCACGGCGACGGTCGTTGGTGGCGAGCGCACCGCCGTGCTGCGGACTCAGGCTGCGCTGATCGGACGCCTGGGCCGGGTCGCCGCCGACAGCCTGACCATCGTCGTGCATCTGGACGAAAAGCCGAAGCAGGCTGCCGCGATTGTGCTTGGCGAAGTGGAGTGCTATCTGCCGCTGGCTGGCATGATTGACTTCGCAGCCGAGCGCGCCCGCGTGCAGAAAGAGCTTGACGCCGCCGAGGCCGATGTGGCCCGCCGCGAAGCCAAGCTGGCGAACGAAGGCTTCACGGCCAAAGCGCCCGCCAATGTCGTCGCCCGCGAGCGTGAGGGGCTGGAGACTGCCCGCGCCACCCTCGACCGGCTGCGCGCCCGCGTGGCGGAGCTGTAAAGGCTCTAGCCCTCACCCCCAACCCCCTCTCCCAAAGCGGGAGAGGGGGCTTTTCTGCTGCGGAGTCTCCCCTCTCCCCTTGTGGGAGAGGGGCCGGGGGTGAGGGGCGACAGCGCCTACCCCTCGTCATCCACAGGCGGCAGCAGCGCATCCCACCAGAGCTTGCCAGCGCGATTTTGCTGAAAATCAACGTGGATATGCGTCGCCTGGGTGTACTCAAGCAGACCAGCGACGCCCATCTCACGGCCAGTGCCGCTCTCCTTGAAGCCGCCGAAGGGCGCGTAGGGGTTCAGCACGTGGTGGTCGTTGATCCAGACCGTGCCGGTGCGAAGGCGGCGGGCGACCTCAAGCGCCAACTGGTAATCCTGTGACCAGATTGAGCCAGCCAGCCCATAGCGCGAGTCGTTCGCCAGCGTAATCGCCTCGCCGATGTCGTCGTAGCGGATGACGGCGAAGACCGGGCCGAAGATCTCCTCCTGGGCCAAGCGCGACGTATTGTTGACGTGCGTGAAGATCGTCGGCTCAAGGTACGACCCCTGGTCGTACAGCGGGCCACTGGGACGAGCGCCGCCAAGCGCAAGCTGGGCGCCCTCAGCGCGCCCAAGCTGAATGTAGCGCTCGACCGAGTCGCGCTGCTTGAAGCTGATCAGCGGGCCAATGTCTGTGGCGAGATCAAGGGGATCGCCGACACGGAACTGCCGGGTACGCGCCACCATGCGCTCGATCACCTCATCGTAAAGCGAAGCGGGCACAAAGCAGCGGGTTCCAGCTTCGCAAAGCTGCCCGGCGTGGTAGAACATGCCGAAGAGCGCGCCGTCCACCGCCTTGTCAAGGTCGGCGTCAGGCAGCAGGATGCTCGGCGACTTGCCGCCCAGCTCAAGCGTGACCTTCTTGAGATGCGGCGCGGCGATGCTCATAATCTTGCGGCCCACCTCAGTCGAGCCGGTGAAGGCGACTTTATCAACATTGGGGTGACTGACCAGATATTCGCCGGTCTCGCCACCGGGGCCAGTGACGAGGTTGACCACGCCTCGGGGCAGCAGGCCCGACTCGTCAATCATTTTGACCAAGGCGATAGAGGTGAGCGGAGCGAGCGACGAGGGCTTGAAGATCACGGTATTGCCGGTCGCCAGGGCCGGGCCGAGCTTCCAAATCGCCATGCAAAAGGCGAAGTTCCAGGGAATAATCTGGGCGCAAACGCCGTAGGGCTGACGCCAGACGAAGCTCCAGGCCAAGGTCGGGAAATCAGTCCAGGGCAACGGCTCGTAGGGCGAACGGCGGGCCAACTCGCCAAAGGTGTGCAGCATATGCAGGCCAAGGGGAATGTCATTGAAGGTCGTAGCGCGTAAGGGCACGCCGCCGTCGCGGCTCTCAAGCTCGGCCAACTCGGGGGCGCGCTCTTCTAGCAGCTTGGCAAGCTGCTGGAGAATTTTGGCGCGTTCGTAGTAGGGGGTGTGGGGCCATGGGCCATGGTCGAAGGCGGCGCGGGCGGCGGCGACAGCCTGGTCAACATCGGCACGGCTAGCGCTGGCGACGCGGGCCAGCGCCGCCCCGGTCGCAGGCTCCGTCACAGTAAAGGTGCGTTCGCCCTCGGCGTCGCGCCACGCGCCGTTAATATACAGCCCGTGGGAGGGCAGATCGCTGTTGGAGGGTTCAAGCGCCATCGCTTTGCTCCTTACTTTTTTGGTTCCGGTCGCGGGCTATGCCGCTGTGCGTCATGATAACACGCTGCGTCAGGCGCGACAAGACCGCTGGCGCGGCTAGGCATGGCGGTTGCAACGTCCGGTTGCCGCGCCAGCCCTCACCCCCCAGCCCCCTCTCCCTGAGCGGGAGAGGGGGAGTCGAACGCTTCCTGATGCCGAATCTCCCCTCTCCCCTTGAGGGAGAGGGGCCGGGGGTGAGGGGTAAAAGGCGACTTTGC